>CAJCIY010000045.1 GCA_903970495.1 Candidatus Melainabacteria bacterium
CCGCCCGCCACAGCGTCCGCCGGTCGAAGTCCGGCCAGAGGGTGTCGACGAACGCCAGCTCGGCGTACGCGGACTGCCAGAGCAGGAAGTTCGACGTCCGCTGCTCGCCCGAGCTGCGCAGGAACAGGTCGACGTCGGGCATGTCCGGCTCGTCGAGGTAGCGGGCGACCGTCTTCTCGGTGATCTTGCCCGGGTCGAGCCGGCCGTCGCGTACGTCGACCGCGAGCCGCCCGACGGCGTCGGCGATCTCCGCCCGGCCGCCGTAGTTGACGCACATCACGAGGGTCAGCACGTCGTTGCCGGCGGTCAGCCGCTCGGCCTCCTCCAGCTCGCTGATCACCGAGCGCCACAGGCGTGGCCGGCGACCGGCCCAGCGGACCCGTACGCCGAGGGCGTCCATCTCGTCCCGGCGGCGCCGCAGCACGTCGCGGTTGAACCCCATGAGGAAGCGGACCTCCTCCGGCGAGCGCCGCCAGTTCTCGGTGGAGAACGCGTACGCGCTGATCCACTGCACCCCGAGCTCGATGCCGCCCTTGACGACGTCGAGGAGGGCAGCCTCGCCGGCCTCGTGCCCCTTCGTACGCGGCAGCCCCCGCTTGCCGGCCCACCGGCCGTTGCCGTCCATGACGATCGCGACGTGGCGCGGCACCCGGTCCCGCGGGATGACCGGCGGGGTCTCCCCCGAGGGGTGCGGCTCCGGCGCGACTGGCCCCACAAAATGTGGGTGCGAATGCGTCACATCTGACGCGTCCGCACCACCAATTTGTGTGCTCATCGGCGCTCGACATGCTGCAGCGAGCGGAGGCCGCGCTCGAGGTGCCACTGCAGCGACGCGGCCACGAGCCCGGACGCCGACCGCCGGTCGCCCTCCGCCGAGCCGAGCGCCACCTCCCAGTCGGACTCCATCAGCGCGCCGAGCAGCTCGAGCACCGCCGGCCCCGGACTCGCCGCCCCGCCGGGCTTGCACGCCTGGCAGACCGACCCGCCCGACGGCACCGAGAACGCGCGGTGCGGGCCGGGCTCGCCGCAGCGGGCGCACTCGGCCAGCGCCAGCCCGTACCCGGCCTGTCCGAGGGCGCGGAGCAGGAACGCGTCCAGCAGCAGCGTCGGTGGCCGGCCACCCTGCGGGTCCGGGACGGCGAGCGCCCGCAGCGCCGAGACCAGCAGCAGGTAGAGGTGCAGCGAGGGCTCGCGCTCCTCGGCGGTGAGCCGCTCGGTCGCCTCGAGCATCGCGGTGCCGACCGTGTAGCGCGTGTAGTCCTCGGCGAGCGCGGCGCCGAACGCGTCGAGCGACACCGCCTCGGTCACGACGTCGAGCGAGCGGCCCTCGGCGAGCTGCAGCGACACGTGGCTGAACGGCTCGAGCCGGGCGCCGAACTTCGACCGGGTGCGCCGCACACCCTTGGCCACCGCTCGCACCCGGCCGGTGCGGCGGGTGAGCACCGTGACGATGCGGTCGGCCTCGCCGAGCTTCTGCACCCGCAGGACGACACCCTCGTCCCGGTACAGCGCCATGCCGAGCATCGTCGCACCGCGCCCCGACGAACCGGTGCTGTGCGTCCCGGCGATCCCCCCGGACGGCGGTGCAGTCGGCCTGCCACCATGCCGAAGCCCGTTGGGCCCCCACGGTTTCTCGCCGTCCACCAGGAGTACGCGTGCCCCGCCCGTCCGCCCCGCTCCGCCGCACCGCCCTCGCCGTCGCGGTCGCCCTGGCCGCCGTCGGCGCGGCCGCGTACCCGGCGGCCGCGTCCTCGGGTCGAGACCGCCTGGCGGGTACGCACGCGGCGCGCGCCGGTGACGAGGCCGTCGAGCTGCAGCTGACGCCGCGCGACCGCGCCGGTCTCGCCCGGCTCGCCACCACGACCGGCCTCTCCCGGGCGACCCGGCTCGCCCGGCTGTCGCCGCTGCTGGCCGGCACCGCCCGCGCGCGCACCGTCGCCGCGACGCTCCGCCGCGAGGGCCTGAACGTCACCTCGACCGGCGAGCTCGGCGTCACCGCCACCGGGCCGGCCGCGACCGTCGCGGCCCTCTTCGGGACCGCGCAGGCCACCGACCTCGCGACCGCGCAGCCGCTGCCGCGCATCCCGGCCGCGCTCCGCGGCCTGGTCACGGCCGCGTACGGCGGTGACGACGCCCGGCCTGCCGAGCTGCCGCTCGACGCGACCAGACCGGCGACCCGCCCGTCCTCCGCCGCATCCCCGAGCGACGGCACCCTGTCGATCGCGCAGACGCGGAGCCTCTACGGCACGACGGCGACGACCGCGTCCCCCAGCTCGTCGGCGCCGATCGTGGCGACCCTGCAGTTCACGACCTCGGCCGTCGTCGCACAGGCCATCAGCAACGACAACACCTTCGCCGCCGACAACGACCTGTACGCCGACAGCACCTACCGCGCCTCGACGAACGTCGTCCGGGTGCCGGTGGACACCGGGTGCACCGCGACGGCCGGCGACGACGACGGCGACGAGGTCGCGCTCGACACCCAGACGCTGCTGGCCGTGAGCCCGCAGCTGCGACAGCGCGTCTACCAGGCCGACAACTGCGGCAACTCGCAGGACCTGGCGATCAGCCAGATCGTCAGCGACGTCCAGGCAGGCATGCCGATCGTCGCGCTCAGCACCTCCTGGGGTGAGTGCGAGAAGCTGCAGTACGGCTCCACCGCCGCCGACGTCGACGCCGTCGACTCGCTGCTGGCCGCCGGCGTCACGATGTTCGCCGCGACCGGGGACGACGGCGCCAACGACTGCAACATCCACCCCGGGGCCGATGCCGTCGACTCGCCCGCCGTCCTCCCCGGCGTCGTCGCGGTCGGCGGCACGACCGGCACCACCGCGGCCAGCGAGACGCCGTGGGACGACGGCGCCGGCAGTGCCACCGGCGGCGGCTTCAGCTGCGGCTTCTTCGCCCGGCCGTCGTACCAGGCCGACGTCGCCAAGCCCGCCTCGTACCCGCACAACGGCTACGACTGCCCGGCGGGCTCGAGCGAGCGCATGGTCCCGGACATCTCCGCCAACGGCGGCAACGGCCTCGACGTCGTGGCGACCGACTCCGACGGGACCAACACCGACCCGGTGTACGGCACGAGCTTCTCGGCGCCGCTCGCCGCAGGCGGCTATGCCGAGACCCTGCTGCACCTGGGCATCACCACGGCCGGGCTGGGTGACATCCACTCCTACCTCTACGCCGACCACGGCTTCCTCGACATCCGCCAGGGCAGCAACGGCGAGTACACGGCGAGCACCGGCTACGACCTCGCCAGCGGCCTCGGGACGCCCAGCTGGCCGACGGTGCTGACCTCGGGCACGCTGGTCGGCAACGCCCTGACCACCTCCGGCGTCCACCGGACCCGCCGGGCACCGGCACCGCGTCGGGCCGCGTGAGGCGGCACGACCTCAGAAGCCGAGCTTCCGCAGCTGCTTGGGGTCGCGCTGCCAGTCTTGGGCCACCTTCACGTGCAGGTCGAGGTGGACCGGCGTGCCCAGCAGCGCCTCGATCTGCTGCCGTGCGCGGGTGCCGACGTCCTTGAGCCGGCTGCCCCCGGAACCGATGACGATGCCCTTCTGCGACGAGCGCTCGACGTAGAGCTCGACGCGGACGTCGACCAGGCCGCGCGGGTGGTCGGGGCGCGGCACCATCTCCTCGACGACCACCGCGATCGAGTGCGGCAGCTCGTCTCGCACGCCGTCCAGGGCCGCCTCGCGGACGAGCTCGGCGACCATCACGGCCTCCGGCTCGTCGGTGAGGTCGCCCGCCGGGTAGAGCGGCGGTCCCTCGGGCAGCAGCCCGACGAGCAGGTCCTCGAGCAGCGAGACCTGCTCACCGGCCACCGCGCTGACCGGCACGATCTCGGCGAAGTCGGCGAGCTCGCTCACCTCGATCAACCGCTCGGTGATCGTCTGCTTGCTCGCGAGGTCGGTCTTGGTGACGACCGCGACGAGCGGCGTGCCGAGCCCGGCGATCTTCTCGGCGTTGAACCGGTCGCCCGGGCCGACACGGTCGTCGGCCGGTACGCAGAACACCACGACGTCGACCTCGCCGAGCGTCGTCAGCACGACGTCGTTGAGCCGCTCGCCGAGCAGTGTCCGGGGGCGGTGGAAGCCGGGTGTGTCCACCAGCACCAGCTGCGCGTCCTCGCGGTGCACGATCCCGCGTACGGCGTGCCGCGTCGTCTGCGGCCGGTCGCTCGTGATCGCGACCTTCGTCTTGACGAGGGCGTTCGTGAGGGTCGACTTCCCCGTGTTGGGACGTCCGACGAAGCAGGCGAAACCGCTGCGGTGCAAGGCTCTCAGACCCTCTCGGTGGCGACGACGACGCCGTCGGGCGTGGCCAGCAGGACGGGGATGCCGGCGGCGAGGACGCGCAGCTGCTCCCGGTCGTCGCCGGTCAGGGTCGGCACCTCGGCGACGAGGCGAACGCCTCGAAGCTGCGCGCGCCGCTGGAGAGCGCCGCGGAGAGCGCACCGGCCAGCGCGGAGATCGACCGGGGGCCGAGGTCGACGGTGGCGGCCGCGTAGGTGCGGCCGGTCTCGTCGCGAGCCGCCGCGCCCTCGGCCGGTACGGGGTAGCCGCGGGTCCGCGCGGTGCGGGCGAGGGTGACGATCTTCGCGTCCTCGGGGCCGACCGGAGGGTTGGTCACAGCGCCTCGACCAGCACGGTGCCGATGCGGTTGCGGCGGCCTTCTGCGCTCTCCGCCGACAGGCGTACGTGCACCCCGCCGCCGTCG
>CAJCIY010000046.1 GCA_903970495.1 Candidatus Melainabacteria bacterium
GCGCTCGCCGCGCTCGCCCCGGCGGTGCTACGAGGCGGTCGCCGAGGTGTGGGCGGGCCGTGCCGACGCGCCGTCACCGCCGCTGTCGGTCCGGACCGCCGACGGCACCTGCGTACCGACCGCCCGCGCCGAGGTCGTCACCGCTCCCGACCTGCTGCCGGTCGCGGTCGCGCCGCTGGTGGCCTCGCCCGCCGTCGCGGAGCTGCTCGGGATCGAGGTGGCACGCGCCGGCGCACCGACCACGGACGGTGCCGAAAGTGCTGTGGCGCAAGGGTTCTCGTACTTCCGCTGCACCGCCATCACGCAGGACGGCGTCGCGCTCCCGTGGCGCTTCCACGGCGGCACGCTCTTCGCGACGGACCAGGGTCTGCCCGCCGGGCTCGCATGGGCGACCGGGCAGTGGTCGATGCGGCACGTCCTGCGGGCACCCGAGGCCGAGCGGCCGCAGCTGCTGCGCGAGGCCGCCTTCGACTGACGCGCCCGACCTGTCAGCGCCCCACGCGGTCAGCACCGCGCCAGGCACTGACAGGTCCGAGTGGATGCGCGACTACTCCGCGGGCCGGTCGGCGACGGCGCCCAGCCGGCGACGTCGCCGCAGCGTGTACGCGATGCCCAGCAGCCCGAGGCCGGTCGCGACCGCCGCGGTGGCGAGGTACCAGAGGTGTCCGTGCCGCTGCAGCGAGCCGTGCATCGCGATCGCGACGACGAGGGCTACCGCCCACGCGGCGGTGCCGACCGAGGTGGCGAGGACGCCGTCGACGTCGAGCGGCCGCGGTGCGTCCCGCTCCTCCACGCTGCGACCGTACCCGCCTCGGTGGTGCCCGGGCGAGCGAAGATCAGGACAGCGAAGACACCACGTGGTCGATGCACGCGGTCAGCGCCTGCACGTCCGACGGCTCGACCGCCGGGAACATCGCGATCCGCAGCTGGTTGCGCCCCAGCTTCCGGTACGGCTCGGTGTCCACGACGCCGTGGGCGCGCAGCACCTTCGCCACCGCGGCGGCGTCGACCGCGTCGTCGAAGTCGACCGTCCCGACGACCTGCGACCGCATCGCCGGATCGGTCACGAACGGCGTCGCGTACGAGGTGGACGCGGCCCAGTCGTAGAGGATCGAGGACGACTCGGCGGTGCGCTTCACGGCCCAGTCGAGGCCGCCGTTGCCGTTCAGCCAGTCGAGCTGCTCCTTCATCAGGATCAGCGTCCCGAGCGCCGGGGTGTTGTACGTCTGGTCCAGCCGCGAGTTGTCCAGCGCGATCGTCAGGTCGTACGACGCCGGCACCCACCGTCCGGTGCCGGCGATCTCGGCGACGCGGGCGACCGCGGCCGGCGAGAAGAGCCCGAACCACAGGCCGCCGTCGGAGGCGAAGCACTTCTGCGGTGAGAAGTAGTAGACGTCGAACTCGCTCGGGTCGACCGGCAGACCGCCGGCCCCGGAGGTCGCGTCGACGAGGGTCAGCGCGTCCGCCCCGCCCGTGCGCGTGATCGGCATCATCACGCCGGTCGAGGTCTCGTTGTGGGTCAGCGCGTAGACGTCGACGCCGTCCTCGGCCGAGGTCACCGGGTGCGAGCCGGGGTCGGAGGTGATCACGGTCGGCTCGTCGAGGAACGGTGCCGCCTTCGAGGCCGCCGCGAACTTCGAGGAGAACTCCCCGAACGACAGGTGCTGCGACTTCGCGGAGATCAGGCCGAAGGTCGCGATGTCCCAGAACTCCGTCGCGCCGCCGTTGCCGAGGACGACCTCGTACCCCTCGGGCAGGGCGAACAGGTCGGCGAGGCCGGAGCGGACGGCGCCGACGAGGGATTTGACCGGCTTCTGCCGGTGCGAGGTGCCCAGGATCGACGGGCTCGCCGCGACCAGTGCGTCGAGCTGCTCGGGGCGGACCTTCGACGGGCCGGAGCCGAACCGCCCGTCGGCGGGAAGCAGGTGGGGCGGGATGGTGACGTCGGGCACGGAGAGCCTTTCGGGACTGGGGTCGGTCAGGACACGTCGGACGCGCGGCGCGGGCCGGGGCCGACGTACCGGGCGGAGGGTCGGATCAGCTTGCCCAGGCGCTTCTGCTCGAGGATGTGCGCCGACCAGCCGGCGGTCCGCGCGCAGGTGAACATCGAGGTGAACATCGACGGCGGCACCTCGGCGTAGTCGAGGACCACCGCCGACCAGAACTCCACGTTGGTCCGCAGCGGCCGGTCCGGGTAGCGCTCGGTCAGCTCGGCGATGGCCGCGGCCTCGAGCTTCTCGGCGACCTCGTAGCGGCGCGAGCCCAGCTCCTGGGCGGTGCGCCGCAGCACCCGCGCCCGCGGGTCCTCGGCGCGGTAGACGCGGTGGCCGAAGCCCATCAGCCGCTCGCCGCGGTCCATCGCCGCCTTGACCCACCGCTCGGCGTCGCCGGAGGCCTCGACCTCGTCGAGCATCGCGAGGACGCGCGACGGCGCCCCGCCGTGCAGCGGGCCCGACAGCGAGCCGATCGCCGACGACAGGCAGGCCGCGACGTCGGCGCCGGTGGAGGCGACGACCCGGGCGGTGAAGGTCGAGGCGTTGGCGCCGTGCTCGGCCGCCGAGATCCAGTACGCGTCGATCGCGGCGACGTGCGAGGGGTCGGGCTCGCCGCGCCAGCGGGTCATGAAGCGCTCGGTCACGGTCGTGCACTCGTCGATGAGCTTCTGCGGCACCGCGGGGTGCGCCGGGCCGCGGGCGGCCTGCGCGACGTACGACAGCGCGGTCACCGACGCGCGGGCCAGGTCGTCGCGGGCCTGCTCGTCGCTGATGTCGATCAGCTGCCCGAGCCCCCAGTACGGCGCGAGCATCGCGAGCGCCGACTGCACGTCGACGCGGATGTCGCCGGAGTGGACCGGCACCGGGAACGGCTCGGCGGCGGGCAGGCCGGGACGGAACGAGCCGTCGACCAGCAGCCCCCACACCTGCGCGTAGTCGCGGTCGCCGACGAGGTCCTCGAGGTCGACGCCGCGGTAGCGGAGGTTGCCGCCGTCCTTGTCCGGCTCGGCGATCTCCGACTCGAAGGCGATCACGCCCTCGAGACCAGGGACGAAGTCCGGATCCCTGCTGACCGGTGCTGTCATGTCTCGACTCCTCTGTCGGGTACGGCGCAATCATCGCGCACTCGGAGTGCCGTCTCGCGCCGGGGGAAGACGACGGGCGTGAACGACGAACCGGTCCACGAGTCCGACCTCGCCGCGAGCTGGCGGGTCGAGCTGCAGTCACTGCTGCACGACGTCGAGGCGGCCGAGGTGGTCGAGCCGACCGCGATGCAGCTCGCGACCGCCGACGCCGACGGCCGGCCGAGCGTCCGTACGGTGCTGCGCAAGGGCCTCGACGACCGCGGCGTCGTCTTCTTCACCAACCTCGACTCCCGCAAGGGCCGCGAGCTCGCGGCGAACCCGCGGGCGGCGCTGGTCCTGCCGTACGTCACGCTCCACCGCCAGGTCTGCGTCGTCGGCGACGTCGAGCAGGTGACCCGCGCCGAGACGGTCGCCTATGCGACGTCCAGGCCGCGCGGGTCGCAGGTCAGCGCGTGGGCCTCGCGCCAGTCGCAGCCGGTCGCCGACCGCGCGACGCTGGAGGCGCAGTGGGCGGAGCTCGACGGGCGGTTCGGCAGCGAGGGACCCGTCCCGGTTCCGGACTTCTGGGGTGGTTTCCGGGTGCTGCCGATCAGCGTCGAGTTCTGGTGGGGACGCCGCGACCGGCTGCACGACCGCTTCCGCTACCGGCGCGCCGACGGCGTACCGGGCAGCGCCGACGACGGCGGCTGGGTCCTGGAGCGGCTCAACCCCTGATCTCTAGGATCGATGCAGTGACCGTCGACGAGCTCGAGGAGGAGACCGGGCCGGTCTCGTTCCGCTCGCGGGTCAGGAACCTGGCCGTCGACGTCGAGCCGCTGCGGCGCTCCGCGGAGTACCGCCGGCTGCTGGGCGGTCAGACCGTCAGCCTGATCGGCAACCAGCTCACCCTCGTCGCCGTCCCGGTCCAGGTGTACGCGCTGACGCGGAGCTCGTTCGACGTCGGGCTGCTCGGGCTCGTCGCCCTCGTCCCGCTGCTGTTCAGCGGCCTGCTCGGCTCGACCCTCGTCGACGCGCTCGACCGCCGCAAGATCGCGATGACCACGAGCGTCGGGTTCACGGTCTCGAGCCTCGGGCTGCTGCTCAACCAGCTCACCGGCGCGCACCTGCTGTGGGTGCTCTACGTCGTCGTCGCGTTCCAGGCGCTGATGCTCGGCGTGGACACCCCCGCGCGGCGGGCGTTCATCCCGCGGCTGCTGCCGACCGAGATGATCGCGCCGGCCAACGCGCTGCAGCAGATCTCCTACAACGTCGCGCAGACCGCCGGCCCGCTGCTCGCCGGCCTGCTCATCGCGGTGCAGGGTGTCGGGCTCGCGTACCTGGTCGACGTGCTGTCGTTCGCCGGGTCCGCGTACGCGTTGATCCGGCTGCGCCCGATGCCCGCGGGGGAGGGTGCCCGGGCGCCGGGCATCGGCTCGCTGGTCGAGGGCATGCGGTTCCTGCGGGGCCAGCCGATCGTGCTGACGACCTTCGTCGCCGACATCATCGCGATGATCTTCGGCATGCCGAGGGCGCTGTTCCCGGCGCTGGCCGAGCAGCACTTCCACGCCGGCGCCGGCGCGGTCGGCTACCTCTACGCCGCGGTGGCCGCCGGCGCGCTGCTCGGTGCGCTGGGCGGCGGCTGGTTCGGCCGCGTACGCCGGCAGGGCATGGCGGTGCTGCTCGCGATCGTCGCCTGGGGCCTGGCGATCACGGTCTTCGGGCTCGTCACCTGGCTGTGGGCCGGCCTGATCATGCTGGCCGTCGCCGGGGCCGCCGACATGGTCAGCGCGGTGTTCCGCTCGACGATCCTGCAGGTCGCGGCGCCCGACGAGATGCAGGGCCGGATGCAGGGCGTCTTCATCGTCGTGGTCAACGGCGGCCCGCGGCTGGGCGACCTCGAGTCCGGCTCGGTCGCGACGATCGGGCTCGAGTTCTCCGTCGTGAGCGGCGGGATCCTCTGCCTGGTAGGCATCGCCGCAGTGGCCGCGCTGGTGCCGTCGTTCCGCCGCTACGAGGTCGAGCCCGCCGGCTGATCATCTTTGACCTTGTGCAGAACGCGTGAGCGTGGGCGCGCTGCACAAGGTCAAGCGACGTGGGCGCGGTCGGTCAGGACGTGAGGGCCGCTCGAGCGGTACGCAGGTCGGCCACGAATGCGGCGTGCGCCTCGTCCCGGGACTCCGGCGGCGTCCGCAGGATCGAGCTCGGGTGCACCGTCGCCATCAGCCGCGCGCCGGACCCGGGCGGGCCGTCCAGCAGCTGGCCTCGCTGCCGCGTCACGCGGAAGTCCTGCCCCAGCAGCGTCTTCGCCGCCGTCGCGCCCAGCAGCACCACGAGCGAGGGGCGTACGACGGCCAGCTCCGCGCGCAGCCACGGCACGCAGGCCGCCGTGTGCGAGACGTCCGGGGTCTGGTGGATCCGCCGGGTGCCGCGCTGCTCGAACCGGAAGTGCTTGACCGCGTTGGTGACGTAGACAGACGTCTTGTCGATGCCGGCCTCCTCGAGCGCGCCGACGAGCAGCCGACCGGCGGGACCGACGAACGGCGCGCCGCGCTGGTCCTCGACATCGCCGGGCTGTTCGCCCACCAGCACCATCACCGCGTCGGCCGGCCCGCGGCCGAACACGGTCTGCGTCGCCGGCTCCCACAGCTGGCAACCGCGGCAGTCGGCGGCCGCGGTCCGGAGCTCGTCGAGCGACGCGCCGGCCGGTGGCTCAGCTGACATGGTTCGCCTCCGGCTCAGCGCACATGGTTCGCCTCCGGCTCAGCTGCGCACACGCTCGTACCTCGCCAGCGCGTCGGTCCGCTCCGCCGCATGGTCGACCATCCGCTCGGGGTAGCCCGCCGCGCCGCCGTGCTCCCACGGCTCGTGCGCGGCCTTGCCCTCGAGACCGCGCAGCTCGGGCACCCACCGCCGGACGTAGTCGCCGGAGGCGTCGTACTTCGGGCCCTGCAGCATCGGGTTGAAGATCCGCACGTACGGCGAGGCGTCGGTGCCCGAGCCCGCGGTCCACTGCCAGCCGTGGTTGTTCGAGGCGAGGTCGCCGTCGACGAGGTGGTCGAGGAAGTGCCGCGCGCCCCACTGCCACGGGCAGTGCAGGTCCTTCACGAGGAACGAGGCCGTGATCATGCGTACGCGGTTGTGCATCCAGCCCTCGCCGAGCAGCTGCCGCATCCCGGCGTCGACGATCGGGAACCCGGTCTCGCCCCGCTGCCAGCGGCCGAGCCGTTCCTTCGCCTCGTCGTCGGTGTCCCAGGGGAAGCGGTCGAAGCGCTGGTCGTAGTTGCCCCAGGCCGAGCCCGGGTTGTGGTGCAGCACGTCGGCGTAGAACTCGCGCCAGCACAGCTCGGTGCGCCAGACCTCGACCCCCGTGCCCCGGCGGCCTTCGAGGTCGGCGAGCAGCGTCCGGGGGTGGAGCAGCCCGAGGTGCAGGTACGCCGAGAGCCGCGACGTGGCGTCGAGCCCCGGGTCGTTGCGGGCGTCGGCGTACCCGTCGAGCCGGTCGTCGCGGAAGGCGTGCCAGGCCTCGCGGGCGGCGGCCTCGGTCGGTGTCGGCAGGTGCTCGTCGAGGTCAGGCGCCGGGGGCAGCTCGCGCAGGTGCGGCCCGTCGTACGGCTGCCAGTCGACGGTGCGGACGGTGGGTGCCGGGTCGCGCCAGCCGTGCTCGCGCCACGCCCGCGAGAACGGCGTGAAGACCTTGAACGGGGTGCCGTCGCCCTTGGTGACCCGCCCGGGTGAGACCGCGTACGGCGAGCCGGTGGCGACCCATTCGGCGTCGAGCTTCTCCCGCACCGCGGCGTCGCGCTCGGTGCCGTAGGGGGTGAACTCCTCGCTCACGTGGACCGACCCGGCGCCGATCGCGCGGGCGGCCGCCGGGACCGTCGTACGCGGGTCGCCCGACAGCACGCGCAGCGCGCCGCCGGTCCGGTCGGCGAGGTCGGCGAGCGCGCCGGCCAGGAACGCCTGGCGGGGCGTGCCGGCCGTGGCCCAGAGCCGCTGGTCGAGCACGAAGATCGGGACGACGGCTCCGCCGGCCTCGCGGGCCCGGAGAAGTGCGGGGTGGTCCGCCAGGCGCAGGTCGCGGCGCAACCAGAGCAGGGCGGGCTCCGCCGATCCGCTCATCGGGGGACCCCGACCGGCTGTCGACCTGCACCTTCGAGCGTCATCATCACTCTCCGTCGCCGTGCGTTACGCACCGTCATCACTCCGACGGCCCGATCCGGACCGCCGACCCCCGGATACCGTTACGGGGTGCCCGTCGCGGCGAGGTTGACCCTCGTACCTGCGAACGACCAGACGTGTTCCGCAATCGGGGAAGAGATGAACGACAGCGC
The DNA here is from genome assembly GCA_903970495.1 of Candidatus Melainabacteria bacterium. GTDB lineage: Bacteria > Actinomycetota > Actinomycetes > Mycobacteriales > CAJCIY01 > CAJCIY01. The sequence continues at coordinate 7,390 of CAJCIY010000046.1, forward strand.
CAGCGAGCGGGACGACGCTGCGTCGGCCGCCGAGGCGGCGGGCGCCGCACCGACGCCGCCGCGGCGCGTCCTGAACCCGGACCTGCTGTGGGTGGAGAGCGTCACCGAGCGGCTGCTGGGCAGCACCGAGCCGCCGACCTGGGAGCGCGCACCGATCGGCGAGCAGGTGACCGCGATCGCCCGCCCGGTTGCGCACGCCGGAGCGACCGGCGCTCCGGCCGAT
>CAJCIY010000047.1 GCA_903970495.1 Candidatus Melainabacteria bacterium
CGGTCGAGGCGCCGGTGACCATGTTGCGCGTGTACTGGAAGTGGCCGGGGGTGTCGGCGAGCACGAACGCCCGGCGGCCGGTGGAGAAGTAGCGGTACGCGACGTCGATCGTGATGCCCTGCTCGCGCTCGGCGCGCAGCCCGTCGGTGATGAGCGCGAGGTCGGTGGCGTCGGCGCCGCGGTTGCGGCTGGTGCGCTCGACGGCCGCCAGCTGGTCGGCGAGCACGGCCTTGGCGTCGACCAGCAGGCGACCGATCAGGGTGGACTTGCCGTCGTCGACGGAACCAGCCGTCGCGACGCGCAGCAGCGTGGCCATCTAGAAGTAGCCCTCGCGCTTCCGGTCCTCCATCGCCGCCTCGCTCGCGCGGTCGTCGGCGCGGGTCGCGCCGCGCTCGGTCAGCGTCGAGGCGGCGGTCTCCACGAGCACCTCGGCCGGGGTCGTCGCGGTCGAGGCGACCGCCCCGGTGCACGACATGTCGCCGACCGTGCGGTAGCGGACGGTGCGGACGGTCGGGGTCTCGCCGGCGAGCGCCGGCGTCACGTGGGTGATGGCGAGCAGCATGCCGTCGCGCTCCACGACCTCGCGCTCGTGCGCGTAGTAGAGCTCGGGCACCTCGAGCCCCTCGCGCTCGATGTAGGCCCAGACGTCGAGCTCGGTCCAGTTGCTGATCGGGAAGGCGCGGATGTGCTCACCCGGACGGTGCCGGCCGTTGTAGAGGTTCCACAGCTCCGGCCGCTGGTTCTTCGGGTCCCACTGGCCGAACTCGTCGCGGAAGGACAGCACCCGCTCCTTGGCGCGGGCCTTCTCCTCGTCGCGCCGGGCGCCGCCGAACAGTGCGTCGAACCGGTTGCTCGCGATCGCGTCGAGCAGCGTCACGGTCTGCAACCCGTTGCGGCTCTGCCCCGGGCGCTCGACGACGCGGCCGGCGTCGATCGAGTCCTGGACGTAGCCCACGACGAGGCGGGCCCCGAGCTCGGCGACGCGGCGGTCGCGGAAGTCGATCGCCTCGGGGAAGTTGTGGCCGGTGTCGACGTGCAGCAGCGGGAACGGCAGCGGCGCCGGGGCGAACGCCTTGACCGCGAGCGCGAGCACGACGATCGAGTCCTTGCCGCCGCTGAACAGCAGCGCGGGCCGCTCGAACTCGGCGGCCACCTCGCGGATGATGTGGATGCCCTCGGCCTCGAGCTGGTCGAGCTCCGAGAGCACGGGCGTCTGTGTGGTGGTCACCGGCCGACCACCGCGGCGACCAGCTGCCCGGTCGACTCCTCGAGGCTCTGCCCGGCGGTGTCGATCCGCAGGTCCGGGTCGGTCGGGACCTCGTACGGGTCGTCGACGCCGGTCAGGTGGCTGACCTCACCGGCGCGCTGCCGGGCGTACAGGCCCTTCACGTCCCGCTCCGAGCACACGTCGAGCGGCGTGGCCACGTGCACCTCGAGGTAGGGGATGCCGACCTCCTCGTGCAGGGCGCGGACCTCGGCCCGGGCCGCGGCGTACGGGGCGATGACGGGGGCGAAGACCGTGACGCGGTGGCTGGCGAGCAGCCGGGCGACGTAGCCGATGCGGCGGACGTTGGTGTCGCGGTCCTCGCGCGAGAAGCCGAGACCGGCCGAGAGGTACGCGCGGATCTCGTCGCCGTCGAGGACCTGGACGTCACGGCCCTCGCCGGCGAGCCGCTCGGCCGCGGCGCGCGCCAGCGTCGTCTTGCCCGCCGACGGCAGGCCGGTCAGCCACACCGTCATGCCGCTCGGTGCGTTCTCGACGACCTCGGCCGCCTCGGCCAGCACCTCGTCGGCGATCGACGTCGCCACGGTGGGGACGGCCGGCGTCTCGGCGTCGACGTCACGGGCGCCGTCGGGTGTCACGCCCGTCGTCACGCGCACTCACCGCGCCCGAGGATGACCTCGAACGCCTCGCTCGCGCCCCAGTCGGTGAAGTCCTCGGGGGCCTCCTCCTTGCTGCGCTTGAGGTCGAAGCCCGCGAGGGACGCGCCGATCTCCTTCGGTCCGATGCGGTCCACCCACTGGCCGAAGGTCTCCGCACCCTGCCTGCCGTCGACGAACTGGCGGACGACGGTGACGATCGCCTGCGGCGTCTGGAGCGCCGGCGCCTTCGCGACGTACTGGCCGAACCGCGCGCCGCCCTCGGTCACCCGCCCGCCGAGCAGGATCCGGTAGCCGGGCGCCTCGTCGGTGCCGACGCGGCGCACCTGGCCGGACAACCCGATGTCGGCCATCTGCTGCTGGCCGCAGGAGTTGGGGCAGCCGGAGACGTTGATCGAGAGCGGGACGTCGCCGAGGCCGGCGGCGATCAGCGCGTCGGTCGTCGCCCGGGCGACGCCGCGCGAGGAGGTCAGCGCCAGGTTGCAGGTCTCGGCACCGGGGCAGCTCACGACGTTGCGGGCGCGCTCGGCGCCGCTCGCCCCGAGGTCGGCGCCGTGCAGCAGGTCGAACAGCCGCGGCAGGTCGCCGGCGCGCAGGCCGCGGGCGACGAGGTTCTGCCGCACCGTGACGCGCCAGTCCAGCCCGAAGTCGCGGGCCGCCCGGGCGAGCAGGCGGAACTGCGCCGAGGTGACGTCGCCCATCGGCACGGTCACGTACGCGGCGAACCGGCCCGCCTGCCGCTGCTCGAGGACGTTGGTCTCGCGCCAGGCCTCGTACGCCGCCGGGTCGGTCGAGGTGTACGGGACGACCTCGCGCTCGAGCGGCGCCGCGAGCGAGCCGCCGGAGCGGGGCGGCAGGAAGGCGTCGGGGTACTGGCTGCGGAAGTCGGCGGAGCAGCGCAGTGCCTCGCGCTCGGTGAGCACCTTCTCGCGGAACGCGTCGGCGCCGAGCTTCGCGACGAGGAACTTCATCCGGGCGTGCGCCCGCTTGCCGCGCGGCATCTCGCGGTCCCAGACCCGCAGGATCGCCTCGGCGGTGACGATCAGCTCCTCCGGCGGCGTCAGCGGCTCGAGCAGGATCGCCTCGTGCGGCGCGGTGCCGAGACCGCCGCCGCACATCAGCTTGTAGCCCTTGGTGCCGTCGACCTGGGCCGCGAGGATGCCCAGGTCGTGGATGCCGGTCAGGGCGCAGTCGACGGCGCAGCCGGACGCGGCGACCTTGAACTTGCGGGGCAGGTTCTGGGCGATCGGGTTGCGCAGGAAGTGCCGGCTGACCGCCTCGGCCGCCGCGTTGACGTCGAGGATCTCGAGCGGGCAGACGCCCGCGAGGTGGCAGGCCGTGACGTTCCGGACCGTGTCGCCGCAGGCCTCGCGGGTGGTGACGCCCGCCTCGGCCATCCGCCGCAGCACCGCCGCGGTGTCCCGTACGTCGACGAAGTGGAACTGCACGTTCTGCCGGGTCGTGAGGTGGCCCCAGCCCCGGGACCACGTGTCGGCGACGTCGGCGCACGCGTCGAGCGCAGCGGCCGTGAGCGCCCCGCCCGGCACCTTGAGCCGGATCATGTGGACGTCGGTGACCTGCCGCTGGCCGTAGACGCCGTGCCAGAGGCGGATACGGCGGAACGCCTCCGGGTCGAGGTCGCCGGCGAGGTAGGAGAGCACCTCGCCCTCGTACCGGTCGATCTCGGCGAGGTCGGCGAAGGACGGCGCCGCGCCGAGGCCGGGTGCGTCGAGCAGCCCGGTGGGCGGGGTCGGCGGCTCGGGCGTCTCGGTGCGGGTCGCACCGAACGAGGCGAGGTCGAGGACGGTGGTCATGCGGGCCTTCCGAGGGATGCTGGCGGTGTGGGCGGTGGCGTCGACCCGGAGGTCAGCGCAGGCCGCCCGGACAGACCGCGCTCGCGGTACGTCGCAGGTCGACGTGCCGCCGCTCGTGCAGAAGGACCGAGATCACGCGTCGATCATCCCAGACGTACGGACCGCTGCTGACCGCGCCTCACGCGTGGATGCCGCACTCGGTCTTGCTCGTGCCCGCCCAGCGTCCGGCGCGGGGGTCCTCACCCGCCGCGACCGCGCGGGTGCAGGGCGCGCAGCCGATCGAGAGGTAGCCCTCGTCCTGCAGCGGGTTGACGAGGATGTGGTGCGCGTCGAGGTACGCCTGCACCTGCCGGCCGGTCCAGGTCGCGATCGGGTGGATCGTGACCATGCCGCGGCGTGCGTCGAAGCCGACCACGGGGGTGTCCGCGCGCTCGGCCGACTCGTCGCGGCGGTTGCCGCTGATCCAGGCGTCGTAGCCGCGCAGCACGGCGTCCAGCGGCTCGACCTTGCGCATCCGGCAGCACGCGTCGGGGTCGCGGTCGTAGAGCCGGGCGCCGTACCGCGCGTCCTGCTCCGCGACGGTGAGCAGCGGCAGCACCGACCGCACCCGTACGTCGGAGGTCGCCGCGACCGCGTCACGGGTGCCGAGGGTCTCGGCGAAGTGGTAGCCGGTGTCGAGGAAGAGGACCTCGATGCCCGGGACGACCTGGCTGACGAGGTGCGCGAGCAACCCGTCACCCATGGAGCTCGTGACGACCAGCCGCTCCCCGAACGTCTCCGCGGCCCAGGCGATCACGTCGTGGGCGGCAGCACCCTGCAGTCGCGCGTCCGCCTCGACCGCGATCTCGCGCAGGTCGGTGGCGGTGGTCACGCCCTCCAGGGTAGGCACGCCGCCCCAACGGTCGCGCCGGCCCGCCCCATTCCTCGCGCCGCTCACCCCGGCGAGGGTGCGACCGCGTCCCAGGCGAGCGTCAGCTCGCCCAGGCGCCACCGGCTCCGGCCGCCGACCACCGGCCGGTCGCGGGCGAGGTCCGCGCACGCGGCGATCCAGCGCTGCCGCGGCCCGTACGCCTGCTGCGGCGCCGCCCGGTCCCACGCGGCGTCGAGCGCGGCGAGCACCCCGTGGACCCGCTCGCCCGGCACGTTCCGGTGGATCAGCGCCTTCGGCAGCCGCTCGGCCAGCGACGAGGGCCGGTCGAGCGTGCCGAGGTGGGCCGCGAACGTCAGGCTGACCGGGCCGTCCGGGCCGAGCCAGACCCAGCTCGCTCGGCGGCCGACCTCGTCGCAGGTCCCGTCGAGGACGTGGGCCCCGCATGCGGTCATCGCCGACCACGCCGCGGCGACGGCCCCCTCGTCGTACTGCCGGAGCACGTTCATCGCGCGGACGACCGAAGGCCGCAGCCCGTCGAGCTCGAACCCACCGTGCGCGAAGGCGACGCCCGGCGCTGCCGCGGGCTGCGCCTCGGCCACGCGGGCGCGGTCGATCTCGAGACCGGTGACGGCCAGCGCCGGGTTCACCGCGCGGACCCGCGCGGCCAGCTCCAGCGTCGTCACCGCCGACGCCCCGAAGCCGAGGTCGACGACCAGCTCGGCGTCCCGCAGCAGCCGGGCCTGCGTCCCGCACAGCCACCGGTCGACCCGGCGGAGCCGCTGCGGTGCGGTGGTGCCGCGGGTCGGCAGCCCGAGCGCCCGGGCACGCCCCGCGGCGAGCCGGACCATCAGCCGGTGCGGTGGGCGACCGCGGCGGACGCCTGCGCCCGGGGCATCACGTCGATCCGGTCGATGTTCACGTGCGCCGGCCGGGTCACCGCCCAGGCGATGCAGTCCGCGACGTCGTCGGCCGACAGCGGCGTCAGCCCGCGGTAGACGGCTGCCGCGCGCTCGGCGTCGCCGTCGAACCGGACGAGCGAGAACTCGGTCTCGACCATCCCCGGCGCCACCTCGGTGACGCGCAGCGGCCGGCCGAGCAGCTCGAGGCGGAGCACCTTGACCATCGCCGCGGCGGCGAACTTGGCGGCGTTGTAGCCCGCACCGCCCACGTACGCCTCGTGGCCGGCCACCGACCCGACGACCACGATCCGGCCGTCGCCGCTGGCCTCGAGCGCCGGCAGCAGCGCCTTCGTCACCCGCATCACGCCGGCGACGTTGGTGTCGTACATGGCCTGCCACCTCGCCGGGTCGGCGTCCTCGACCCGGTCCAGGCCGACCGCGCCGCCGGCGTTGTTGACGAGGACGGCGCAGCCGCCCACCGCGTCGGCCAGCGCGTCGACCGAGGCCTGGTCGGTGACGTCGCAGACCACCGCCCGGCCGCCTATCTGTGCGGCGAGGGCCTCGACCCGGTCGCGCCGGCGCGCCGCGCAGACCACCTCGAACCCGTCTGCTGCCAGCCGGCGAGCGGTGGCCGCGCCGATCCCGCTGCTGGCTCCGGTGACGACCGCGACTGGCGTGCTCATGACGTGCATCCTGCCGGTCGGAACAAGCCGGTCGACGCGCACGCTGGTCGCTGCGAGAGGATCGTCTGCGACGACGACGTCCGATGGAGCATCGCCCGCGATGCGTCCTTTCGAGCAGGAGGGCTCAGGTGCGTACGTTCCGCGGCGCCCGACCCCGCCGGGTCGCGATGCTCTCCATGCACACCAGCCCGCTCGACCAGCCCGGCACCGGCGACGCCGGTGGCCTGAACGTCTACGTGCTCGAGCTCGCCCGCCGGCTCGCCGACCGCGGCACCGCGGTCGAGATCTTCACCCGCGCCCGGGCCAGCGACTGCCCCCCGGTGTCGCGCCCGGCACCCGGTGTCCTCGTCCGCAACGTCGTGGCCGGTCCGTACGAGGGCCTGGCCAAGGCCGAGCTGCCGGCGCAGATGTGCGCCTTCGGCGCGGCCGTGCTCCGCGCCGAGGCGGGCGCCGAGCCGGGCCACTTCGACGTCGTCCACTCCCACTACTGGCTCTCCGGCCAGGTCGGCGCCCTCGTCGCCGAACGGCTCGGCATCCCGCTGGTCCACACCGCGCACACCCTGGGCAAGGTCAAGAACCTCGCGCTCGCCGACGGCGACCGCCCGGAGCCGGCCGGCCGGATCGCGGCCGAGGAGCAGCTGGCCGCCGACGCCGACCGGCTGGTCGCCAGCACCGAGGCAGAGGCCCGCGAGCTCGCGGGCCTCTACGACGCCGACCCCGGGCGCGTCGTCGTCATCCCGCCGGGCGTCGACCTCGAGGTGTTCCGGCCGGGCACCGCCAGCACGGCGCGTACGCGGCTCGGCGTCCCGCCGGACGGGTTGCTGCTGGCGTTCGCCGGGCGCATCCAGCCGCTGAAGGCGCCCGACGTCCTGGTGCGTGCCCTCGCGCACCTGGATCCGGCTCTCCGGCAGCGGCTCGTCCTCGCGGTGGTCGGCGGCGCGAGCGGCGAC
>CAJCIY010000048.1 GCA_903970495.1 Candidatus Melainabacteria bacterium
GACCGCGTCCGGGTCTCGGGTCACCACACCGGCGCGACCATCTGCATCGACCTGGCGGCCAACCACCCCGAGCGCGTCGTGGCCATCGCGCCGTGCGGGTTCCTGCTGCTGACCGACGACGAGCGGCGCGGCCGGCTCGACGGGACGGCGTGGTCGCCTGCGTTCGGAAACCCGCCGCAGCCCGACGGCAGCCACCTGCTGCCGTTCCTGAAGAAGTTCCCGCCGAAGCCGCCGGAGGACCTCGAGTTCCTCAACGACGTCATCATCGACAACCTGGTCAGCGAGCCGAACCAGGTGCCGTCGGCGACCGCGGTGTACCGCTACCCCGAGCGCGAGCACGCCGCGCGGGTCACCGTCCCGACGCTCTTCGTCCAGTCCACCGGTCCCGGTGAGCCCGGGACGCTGCAGCGCTCGGAGACGGTGCTCGACCTGATCCCCGGCTCGGCGATCACGTACGTCGAGGGCGGCGACGTCCACTTCATCCACCACCGCGCGGCGGAGCTCGCGCCGGTGCTGCTGGAGTTCTTCGCGAAGGCCGGCGCCGCGGCATGAGGGCTGCCGTCCTCACCGAGTTCGGCGCGCCGCTCGTCGCCGCCGACGTACGGCTCGACGACCCCGCGCCCGACGAGGTCCTGGTGCGGGTCGTCGCGTCCGGCGTCTGCCACTCCGACCTCAACGTCGCGGTCGGCAACCTGCCCGCCAGCCCCCGGCCGCAGATCCTCGGCCACGAGGTGGCCGGCGTCGTCGAACGCGTCGGCAGCGGCGTCACCGCCTTCGCACCGGGCGACCACGTCGTGACCTGTCCCTCCGGTTTCTGCGGCACCTGCTCCTGGTGCATGAGCGGCCTGCTGCACCTGTGCACCGACAAGAACCGCGCCCGCCCGGCCGGCCAGCCGCCCCGCGCCACCCTCGACGGCGTGCCGGTCGCCCAGTTCGCGGGCCTGGGCGGGTTCGCCGAGGAGGTGCTCGTCCACGAGCGCGCGGTCGCGGCCATCCCGGCGGAGATGCCGCTCGACCGCGCGTCGGTCCTGGGCTGCGCCGTCGTCACGGGGATGGGCAGCGTCCTCAACACCGCCCAGGTACGCCCGGGGCAGACCGTCGCGGTCATCGGCTGCGGCGGCGTCGGCCTCAACGTGCTGCAGGCCGCGCGCTTCAGCGGCGCCGCGACGATCGTGGCCGTCGACCGCGCGGCGGCGAAGCTCGACCGCGCGAAGCTCTTCGGTGCGACGCACCTCGTCGACGCCGGGTCGGTGGACGCGGTCGAGGCGGTCCGGGAGATCACCGGCGGCGGCGTCGACCACGCCTTCGAGGTCGTGGGCCGGCCCGAGACGATCGAGCAGGCCTTCGCGATGCTGCGCATCCGCGGCGCCGCCACCGTCGTCGGCGTCGCCAAGCCCGCCGACCGCGTCAGCATCGGCGCGCTCGACCTGCTGTCGGAGAAGACGCTGCGGGGCGCGCAGATGGGCTCGAGCCGGTTCCGTCTCGACGTCGACCTGTTCGCGCGGATGTACCTCGACGGACGGATCCTGCTCGACGAGCTGATCTCCCGGCACATCGCACTGGACGACGTCAACGACGCGCTGCAGTCGATGGACGACTTCACCGGGGCGCGCTCCGTCATCACGGTCGACGCATGACGGCCACCGCGGCCGACCTCGACACCGTCGCCGTGGAGAACCGCGCCGGGATCTCGCGTACGACCTGCGGGTGGCGCCGTCCCGAGCTCGACCGCGACGCCGTGCGGAACTACTGGCGCGACGTGCACAGCCCGGCCATCGCCCGCCGTCAGGGCGTCTACTGGTATCGCCACTCCCCGTTCGACGCCGTCCGCACCGACCTGTTCGCGCCGGTCGAGGGCGTCGACTTCGACTGCCCGGCCGACGCGCAGCTGATGTGGCAGTCCGACGTCGTCTACCGCGACGAGGCGGGCGTGCAGGAGTTCATGCACTCGCCGGCCGACCCGGCCGTCACCGCCTCGATCCTCGCCGACATCGAGATGATCGTGCTGCGCAGCACGACCTACCGGTCGGTGGGCGAGGACCAGCACACCTACCTCGACCGCACCGGCGACCCGGTGCCGATGGGCCCGCGCGCGCACCCGACGTACGGGGTCTTCCTGCGCCGCCGGTCGGCGGAGCCGGAGTTCCGCGCAGCGGTGCGGGCTGTGGCCGAGGCCTGGTCGCGGCGCGACGGGGTGCTGCGGGTGCGGCTGACGCTGTTCGACGCCCCGGACATGGAGGCAGAGCGCCGCGCCGGCTACCCGGTGAAGACGCACCCGGCCGAGCAGCAGTACCAGGCGTGGATCGACCTGGTGCTCGACGACGACGCCGTGGCACGGACCCTGCTGACACCCGACGACGGCGTCGACCTCGCGGCGCACCTCGCGGCGGTGCACGCGTACCCGGTGCCGGCCCTCTACACCTTCGTCTACGACGGCGCCCCGACCATCATCGGGCTGCGCGGATTCCCTGCGCTGCAAGCGATCCGCGGCCTCGACGCGACGCACGCGCTGGACCCGGCGCTGCTCGCGTGGATGTACGGACCGGTGGCGGGCGGATGACCGTCACCGACCGGCTCGTCGCCTTCCTGCGCGAGCAGCGCGTGCAGGGTGTGCCGGACGCCCCTCGGCACGAGGCGAAGCGGCTCGTGCTCAACCAGCTCAAGGCATCCGTCGGCGCGACCGGCCATCCCGCCGTACGCCGGCTGCACGACTGGCGGACCGGAGCGGCGACGCCCGGCGACACCGCGCACGTCCTGTGGACCGGGCTCGCGACCTCGACCGAACACGCGGCCATGGTCAACGGCGCGCTGTTCGAGGTGCTCGACTTCCACGACACGTACATCCCCACCTACCTGCACGCCGTCTCGGGCGTGCTGCCCGCCGTGCTGGCCGCGGCCGAGCCGCTCGGCAGCACCGGCGCCGAGGTCGTCGACGCGCTGGCCCTCGGCATCGAGGTCGAGCTCGCCGTCGCCACGATCCTCATGCCCACCGGCTACTACCGCGGCTTCGTCCCGCTGGGGCTGGTGGGTGGCGTCGGGGCGGCCACGGCCTGCGCCGTGCTCGGCGGCCTCGACGACGAGCAGACCCGCAACGCGATCGGCCTCGCGATGTGCACCGCCGGCGGCACGTACGAGTCCGTGGGCAGCATGGGGCTCGCGTACGTGACCGCCGCCAACGCCCGCAACGGCCTCGACTGCTACCAGCTCGCGGCGGCCGGCTTCGACGCGCCGGCCACCGCGTTCGAGGGCGACAAGGGCATGCTCGCCAGCTACAGCGACGAGCCCGCGGACAAGGTCGACGACGTCCTCGGCTCGCTCGGGCGGACCTGGCGCATCCACGGCCAGAGCTACAAGACCGTCCCGACCGAGACGATCACGCACGCGCCCGTCGAGTGCACGCTGGCCGTGCGCGAGAAGGCCGCGGGCCGCGTCGTCGAGACCCTGCGCTTCGGCGTCGAGCCCATCGTGGTGACGATCGCCGACGAGCGGTACGAGCGCTTCGGGCTGCCCAGCAGCGACCTCGAGGCCCGGTTCGACCTCCGGTTCTGCGCCGCCGCGGCCTGGCAGCGCGGCCGGTTCGGGCTCGCCGAGATGCAGGAGGCCGCGTACACCGACGCCGACATCCTCGCGCTGCGGGCGACGGTGCAGCTCGAGCCCGACCCCGATCGGGCCAGCTTCGACGGCTGCTGGCTGGAGGTCGGTTTCACGGACGGCTCCTCGGAGCGGGTCGTGGTCGACGCGTTCCGCGGCAGCGCCGACAACCCGGTGTCCGACGACGAGCTCGGCGCGCTCTTCCGCGACGCCGCGGACGGGCTGCTGTCCGACGACCGCGCCGCCGCCGTCGTCGACGTGGTCCTGACCCTCGACGAGGCACCCGACCTCGGCGGGCTGCTGGCGCTGACCGTGCTCGAGGACGCCTGATGCCGACCGTCACGCTGCACGACGGCGCCACCGTCTGGTACGAGCCGACCGGCGCCGGCACGCCGCTGCTGCAGATCCACGGGTCGGCGTTCGGGCACAAGAACTTCGAGCGGCTCAGCCCGCTGCTGGCAGCGCACGTGGAGGTGCTCGACTTCGACCTGCCCGGGTACGGCGAGAGCCATGGCGGCCCCACCGGCCAGGACTTCGCGGGCTACGCGGCGCAGGTGGCGGAGCTGGTCGGAGCACTCGGTTACGACCGGGTCGACGTCCACGGCACCTCGTTCGGCGCGATGATCGCGCTGACGCTGGCCGCCGAGCACCCCGAGGTCGTGGACCGGCTCGTGCTGAGCTGCTTCGTGGCCCGCTACGACAGCGCCGCCCGGATGATGCGGGCGACCTGGAAGCGCGCCGCGGTCGACAGCACCATGGACGCGGTCGCGGACCTCACCGCGGTCGCCGGCTTCGCCCGCTCCTACTACGACCGCGACGAGGCGGAAACGCAGCTCGACCTGATGCGCAAGGCCTTCCTGCGGACCGACCCGGCGGCGTTCGTCGCGGCCACCGAGGCGATCGAGCGCGCCGACCTCTCCGGGTTGGTGCCGCAGGTGTCGGCGCCCACGCTGCTGCTCGCCGGCGCCGAGGACAACATGACACCGTTCCGGCCCGCCGACAGCGGTGTCGGCATGGCCCGGATCGCCGAGTGGATCCCCGGCGTGCAGAGCCACGTGCTGGACCGGTGCGGCCACTACCTCGTGATCGAGCAGGCGGCGGACGCCGCCGCGCTCATCACCGACTTCCTGCGGCGGTAGCCGTGACCGAACCGCGCGTCCTGCGCGGCACCGTCGACGTCGGCGACCGCACGGTCGGCTACCGCCGCGGCGGCCGCGGCCCGGCCGTGGTGCTGCTCGGCTCGCTGTCGCGCACCTCGGCGGCCGACCTGCCGCTGATCGCCGCGCTCGCGGCGGAGCACACCGTGGTCGCCCTCGACCCGCCCGGGTACGGCTTCACCGACCCGCTGCCGGCCGGCGCCGGTGGCGTCGGCGAGGTCGCCGCGATGGCGGCCGCGGTGTCGGCGGTCCTCACCGCCCTCGGCGTCGATGCCGCCGCCGTCGTCGGCCGGCACAGTGGAGGCGCGGTGGCCGTGGAGCTCGCGCTGCGCGACCCGGGACGCCATCCCCTGCTGGTGCTCGACGACGTGCCGCTGCTCGCTGCCGACGACCGGGCCGCGTGGGCCCGCGAGCTCGGCGCCGCGATCCCGGCCCGCGGCGACGGCAGCCACCTGCTGCAGCACTGGTACCGGAGCCGGCAGGCGTACGTGCACGGCCCGTGGTTCGCCACCGCCAGCCCGCTGGACCTCGACCTCACCGGGCCGGACGTGCTGGAGGCGATCCACGCGACGGTGCTCGACCGGCTCGACGCGGGCGGCGACACCCGCGGCGAGCGCGCAGCCCTCGAGCACGACACCGTGGCGGCGCTGCGGGCGACGACCGTCACGGTCGTGGCGCCCACCCCGTCGTACGCGGCCCTCGGGGCGCCGCGCGACGCGCGCCCCGACGTCGTGACGACCCCCTGCTCGGCCGAGCTCGCCGACCGCCGCGCCGCCGTCGTCGCCGCGCTCCGGGCGTGGTCCGACGGCCCGCGGCCGCGGCACGTCTCGCCCGAGGTGGCGCGAGGCCGGTGGACCGTGCAGCTTCCCGAGACGCCCTGGGGCCAGGTGGCGGCGCGCCGCTTCCGGCCGGCGCACGACGCGCCCGACGCCGTGCCGCTGGTCCTGCTGCACGCGTCTCCGCTCAGCGGGGAGTCGCTGCTGCCGCTGGCGCGCGAGCTCGCCACCACCCGCGAGGTCGTCGTCCTCGACACCCTGGGCAACGGCGACTCCGACAAGCCCGACCCGGTACGCCACCCCGCCTTCCGCGTCCCCGAGATCGCCGACCTGGCACGGGTCGCGCTCGCCGCCGTCGCCGCCCTCGGCATCGACCGCTACGACGTCTTCGGCACCCACACCGGCGCGATGATCGGACTGGAGATGGGCATCGCCGCACCGGGCCGGGTCGCCTCGCTCGTGCTCGACGGCCTGCCGCTGCTGGAGCCCTCGCAGCGGGAGGCGCTGGGCGAGGACTTCCACATCGACCTCACGCCGCGGTGGGACGGCGGCCACCTCGTCGCCGCGTGGTCGAACGTCGTCGACGTGCTGACCTGGTACCCGTGGAACCGCCGCGACCCGCAGCACCGCCGCTCGCTGACGCTCCCGCCGACCGACGTGCTGGACCGGCGCGCGGTGCAGATGCTCAAGAGCGGCACCTCGTACGTCGTCTCCTCCGCGGCCGTGACGCGCCACGCGACGGTGACGCGGCTGCCGCTGCTGGCGGTGCCGACGGCGTTCTGCCGCACCCCCGGCGACCCGATGGCCACGTACGCCGACGCGTGCCAGGTGGCGGTGGACGGCAGCGAGGTGATCGAGCGCCTCGGTGAGCCCGGGCCCGACGCGCAGCGGATCGCCGACTGGCTCGAGCGCCGTACGGTCCGGGTGGGCTGCGCATGAGCGCGACGGGAGAGCTCGTGCTCGGCGTGATCGTGCTCGAAGCGGAGCACAGCGTCGAGACCCTCGACCTGCCGGACCCGTTCGCGTGGCGGCCGCCGGCCGGGCTGAGCGCCGGCTTCTACGGCAACCCGGACGCCTGGCCGCTGCCGACGCTGTTCGCGGTGGCCGAGAACGCGACCGGGCGGTCGTCGGCCGAGGGCACCCCGGCCGCCGTGCAGGGCGTGGTCGACGCGGTCGCCCGGCTCGACGGGCGCTGCGACCTCATCGTCGGCGGCTGCGGCTACTTCGGCGCCGCCTGGCCGCACCTCGACCCGGCGCCGCGTACGCCGACGGTGCTCTCCGCCCTCGACCACCTCGACGACGCGCTGCGCTCGACCTCGCGGGACGTGGTCGTGATCAGCATGAGCGGCAGCGCGGCCACCACCTTCCTGGCGCCGCACCCCCAGTCGGCGCGAGTACGCGTGATCGGTCTCGACGACGCGGCCGACTGGCCGCTCATCGGTCGGCCCGACTGGGCGACCGCGCCGCAGTGGACGCTCGACGGGCTGGAGCGCGGGCTGCGCGACGTGCTGGCCGTCGCGGCGCGTCCCGGTGGCCCGCTGGTCGACGCCGGCGCGGTCGTGCTCGAGTGCACCGTGCTGCCGCAGTTCCGCCGGGTGATCCGCGAGTACACGAGAGCGCCCATCATCGACGTCGGACGCATCGTCGACGGCCTCGTCGACCGGCTGACCTGACCTCGACCACCACCGAAGGAGACATCCGATGGCGCTACCGCCGCCGACGCACGACGAGAGCAGCCGGTTCGACCTCGCCGAGGGCGTGCGGTCGTTCAACTACCGCCGCATCGTCGCGCCGCTCGTCGCCGACCACGACCGCCGTGCCGCGGCGCACGGGGTCGCGCCGACCACGAAGGAGCAGGCGGGCGAGCTGTACGCCGACGACCCCGCGTACCTCTTCGCCTGCGCGCTGCAGCGGTCGATGCAGCAGCTGGCGTGGCGCACGGCCGTCACCAGCATCGAGCGCGACGCCGCGTCGATCGAGGCCGACCTGAAGACGACCGTCCACACGCAGGAGCACAGTCGGCTCGAGCTCGTCGCGGACCGCGACCTGCCGGACTGGTACACCTGGCACACCCGCGAGGGGCGCGACGACATCCACCTCGTCCCCGGCGGCTACTGGGGAAGCGATCTCGTCGGTGCGGTGTACGAGCGCGGCGGGTCGGTCTACCGGCTCGCGTGGCGGGCGGGTTACGACGCCCGCCCCGGTGCGCTCGAGGCGTTCGTGCGCTCGGCGCCGCGGACCGACTACGCCCGCGTCGTCGACCTCGGCTGCTCCTTCGGCGGCCTGACGCGGGTGCTCCGCACCGTCTTCCCCGACGCCGAGGTGGTCGGCCTCGACATCTCCGCCCCGGCGCTGACCTACGCCCACCACCTCGCCGAGCGCGGCGGGCAGGACATCACGTACGCGCAGCGGGACGCGACCGCGACGGGCTTCGAGGACGGCAGCGTCGGGCTGGTGACGGCGTTCCTGCTGCTGCACGAGGTGCCGGACGACGTGCGCGCCGAGATCATGGCCGAGGCGTACCGCATCCTCGAGCCGGGTGGCACGCTGCTGTTCCTGGACATCCCGCCGTACGCGGCGCTCCGTCCCGAGCAGGCGTTCTTCGAGAGCTTCGACGGCCGGGGCAACGGCGAGAACTTCTGGGAGTGCTTCCTGGCGAGCGACTTCCGCGCCCTGCTGGCTGGCGCCGGCTTCGAGCAGATCACCGACGGCCCGCTCGACTTCGACGAGCCCGGCTACTGGGGCTCGTCGGCGCTGTGGCGGACCGGGGAGTTCGACCCCGTGCACCGCTGGGTGACCCGCGCCGTGAAGCCGGTCGGGGTCCCGGCGTGACCGCGGTGCGGGGGGATGAGCTGCGGGGAGACACGGTGACGGACGGGATCTACCACGCGCTGCCGGACCCGGTCACCGACCGGGTGTTCGCGGTGCTGACCGCGGTCGTCGCCGAGGTGTGGACCGTTCGCGACCGGCTGCGGATCGCCGAGGCGACGCTCGCCGAGCACGACATCGCCGTCGAGGCTGCGTACGCCGCACGCCGCGACACCGACGCCGAGCTCGCCGTCCTGCGCGCCGACCGGGACGCGTTCGTGGCGAGGGTGTTCGGCGCGCTGACGCCGCAGCCGCCGGCCGCGCCCTGAGCGGCCGCCTGCTGGTCGTCTCCTGCGGCGGCACGATCTCCTCCACGGGCGCGGGTGGTGCGGCTGCCGTCCCGCGGCTCGGCGCGGCTGACCTCGTCGCCGGCCTGCCCCGCCTCGCGGGAGACGTGCACATCGAGACGCTCGCGTACGCGACGGTGGCGTCCTCGGCGATGCGGCTCGACGACGTCGTGGGCCTGACACGCAAGCTCCGCGGATGGGCCGACGCGGCAGGGAGCGAGGCGGTCGGGGTCGTCGTCACGCACGGCACCGACACCCTCGAGGAGGTGGCCTACGGCGTCGACCTGCTGTGGGACCGCGACCTCCCGGTCGTCTTCACCGGCGCGATGCGCCCCGGCGACGCGACGAGCCCCGACGGCGCGGCCAACCTGCTCGCCGCGCTGCGCACGGCCGCGGAGCCCGGCGCGGGCACCGACGGCGTGCTGGTCGTGCTCGACGACCGCATCCACCTCGCCAGCGCGGTGCGCAAGACCCACACCTCCGACCTCGGGACGTTCGCCTCACCGACGCTGGGCCCGGTGGGGTACGTCGTCGAGGGCCGGCCGCGCCTGGTGCTGCGCCGCCGGGTCAGGCCGGTCGCGCTGCCGACACCCGCCGGGACGCTGGCCGACTGGCCGGTCGCGCTGCTCACCGCAACGCTCGGCGACGACGGCCGGCTGCTCGCCGCGGTGGCCGCCACCGACGTACGCGGCCTCGTGGTCGAGGGCCTCGGCGGCGGCCATCTGCCGCCGGACCTGGCCGCCTCGCCGACGCTCGCCGACCTCGTCGCGCGGGGCCCGGTCGTGCTCGCCAGCCGTACCGGGGCGGGGGAGACGCTGCAGGGGACGTACGGCTTCCCCGGCTCCGAAGCCGACCTGCTCGCCCGGGGCCTGCTGCCGGCCGGGACGCTGACCGGGCCACGCGCGCGGGTGCTCGTGACGCTCGCCCTCGCGGGCGGGGTGGACGTCGCTGCCGCCGTGGCGGTCCACGGCGGCACCGCCTGACCGCCCGGGGTCAGGCGGTGGCCGTGTCCCAGCTCGGGGTGCGCTTCTCCTGGAAGGCGAGCATGCCCTCGGCGGCGCGGGGGTCGCTGCCGGCCCAGGCCATGAACCGGCCAAGCTCGGACTCGACGGCCTCGCGGCCGGCCAGGAACCGGTTCGTGTTGATCATGCCCTTCGCCACTCCGAGGCAGGTCGGGGACATCGACCGGAAGCCGTCGAGCAGCTGCTCGGTCTCCTCCTCGAGACGCTCGAGCGGGACCGAGCGCAGCGCCAGGCCGTAGCTGGCCGCCTCCGTGCCGGTCAGCCACCGCCCGGTCAGGATCAGCTCCTTGGCGCGCTGCTCGCCCACGCGGCGGGTGAGCCGGTACGACGCGCCGCCGCCGGGCGGCACCCCGAACGGCGCGTGGACGTCGCCGATCTTCGCCTCGTCGGCGATCAGCACGAGGTCGCTCGCCAGGGTGAACTCGTACCCGCCGGCCCGGGCGAGACCGTTGACCGAACTGACCACCGGGACCGGCAGCTCCTCGAGCGCGAGGTAGCAGTCGTTGAGGCGGAACAGGACCTTCTCCCAGTACGGGTGGTCGAAGAACGCGCGCTCGAGCAGGGTGAGGTCCAGCCCCACCGAGAACGCGCGGCCCGACCCGGTGAGGCACAGCGCGCGCAGACTCCGGTCGGCCTTGGCCTCGGCGAGCACCGCGGTCAGCTCGTCGAGCAGCTGGTCGTCGATGCTGTTGAGCTGCTCGGGGCGGACGAAGCGCACGTGCGCGATGCCGCGGTCGACGGCGTACTCGAGGGCGGGACTGGACATGGGCACACACCTTCCGTCTGCGGATGCAAACATCAGACTAATGGCCTGTCAGCAGCTGTGACCAGGGCCGCGGCCGTCCGGACCCCCTGGCTCGTCCGGTCGGGTGCCGATAGCATCGCCGCAATCATCTGATGTATTGGTCGTCGATCGAGGGGATGCGCATGTCGTTGCGCCATGCGGGTGCCCCGCTCAACGTCGCGAACGGCGTCCGGGAGTTCGGCCGCGACGCCCGACGCGATCGCGATCATCGACGGCGACCGCCGGTGGACCTTCCGGTCGCTGGACCAGCGCAGCAGCCGTCTCGCGTCGGCGCTCCTCGCCGCCGGGCTGCAGCCGGGCGACACCGTCGGCGTCCTGCTGCACAACCGCGGCGAATACCTGGAGCTCACCGCCGGGCTCAGCAAGGCCGGCCTGGTGCTGGTGCCGCTGAACCCGCGCAGCACGACCCCCGAGCTCGCCTACGTCTCCGCGCACGCCGGGCTGCGCGCGATCATCGCCGAGGCGGCGACGCAGGGGCTGCTCGACGGCCTGGAACCACTGCCCCCGCTGCTGGTCGGCCTCGACGACGCCGACCTCCCCGGGTACGAGGACCTCCTGGCGGGCGGGACGGAGACCGACCCGGACATCCGCGTCCCCGAGACCGACCCGTTCACGATCGTCTACACCTCCGGGACGACCGCGCGGCCCAAGGGCGTGGTCATCAGCCACCGGTCGCGGGTGCTCACCTTCGTCGCATCCGCCCTCGAGTGGGGGTTCGGCGTCGGCGCGACGAGCGTCGCCGTCGCGCCGATGTACCACGGCGCCGGGCTGTCCTACTCCTACGGCCCGCTGTTCACCGGAGGCTCGGTGACGGTGCTGCCGCGGTGGGATCCGCAGAAGTTCCTGCACCTCGTGCAGCGTGACCGCGCCACGGTCTCGTTCCTCGTACCGACCCACGCCCACATGCTGCGTGCGCTCGGGGACGAGGCCCTCGCCGGTGACGCGACGGCGAGCCTGCGCACCCTGTTCTTCAACGCGGCGGCGCTGCCCGTCGTGCTCAAGGAGTGGGTGCTGGCCTCGCTGCCGCACGTCGGGGTGCACGAGCTGTACGGCTCCACGGAGGCCGGGGCGGTCACGAACCTGCGCCCCGTCGACGCTGCCCGCAAGGCGGGGTCGGTCGGCCCGCCGTGGCTGTTCACGGAGGTGCGCGTCGTCGACGACGACGGCCGGCCGGTGCCGACCGGCGAGCCCGGCGAGCTGTTCAGCCGGTCGCCCTGGCTGATGTCGGGCTACCTGCACGACGACGCCGCGACCGAGGCGTGCACGACGCCCGACGGCTTCCTGTCCGCGGGCGACGTCGCCACCGTCGACGACGAGGGCTACCTCGCCATCGTCGACCGCAAGAAGGACATGATCGTCACCGGCGGTGTCAACGTGTACCCCCGCGAGATCGAGGAGATCATCGGCACGCATCCCGGCGTGGCCGAGGTCGCCGTCGTCGGGCGCGCGGACGCGAAGTGGGGCGAGGCGGTGACCGCCTTCGTCGTCGCTCGGGACGCCCCGGTCGACCCGGCGGAGCTGACGCGGCTGCTGACCGGCCGGATCGCGTCCTACAAGATCCCGAGCGAGTGGCGGACCGTCGACGGCCTGCCCCGCAACGGTGCGGGCAAGGTGCTCAAGCGCGAGCTGCGCACGCAGGTGGGGTCGGACCCGTCGCACGGGTGAGGGCGGCGCGTCGGGCGGGGGTTCCCTCCGCGTTTCACCCTAGGCTGATCAAGAAGCACGACCGATGACCTGGCAGGAGTGCCCGCAGTGAGCAAAGAGGCCGACGGACCGGACCGGGCGACGGCTGCCAAGTCGCAGCCGAACCTGAGCGTCAAGCGGATCAGGCCGGCCTACGAGCAGGTCGCCGAGCAGCTGCGGGAGCTGGTGCTGAGCGGGTCGGTGGCTCCCGGGGATCGGCTGCCCGTGGAGGGCGACCTGTCAGCGGAGTTCGGCGTCAGCCGCAGCACGATCCGGGAGGCGATCCGGCTGCTCAGCTCGCAGTCGATGGTGCACACGGTGCGCGGCCCCGCCGGCGGCACCTTCGTCTCGGCGCCCGACCCGGAGTCGCTGCGCGACTACCTGGAGACGAGCATCGGTCTGCTGAGCGGCAGCGACGGCATCAGCGCCGCCGACCTGCTCGAGGTGCGCGACGTCCTCGAGGTCCCCGCCGCCCGGCTGGCGGCGGAGCGGCGCACCGACGAGCACATCGAGCTGATGCGCTCGTGCATCGACCGCGAGCGCCAGCAGCGCGACCGGGGGGAGCGGTTCGAGATGAACCAGCAGTTCCACGCGCAGGTCCTCGCCGCCGCGGGCAACGCGCTCCTCACGGTCGTGACCGACCCGGTCTACCGCGTCATCCAGACCCGCTTCCTCAAGGACGAGGAGCGGCCGTTCTACGGCCGCGTGCACGACGAGCACGTGGAGATCCTCGAGTGCATCGCGCGGGGCGACGGGGATGCGGCGGCCGACGCGATGGCCCGCCATCTCGACCAGCTCCGGGACGTGTACGGCCACCCGGCCGACCCCGCGCCGGCGAAGCCGCCGGCACGCACGCTGCGGGCCGCGCGCTCGAAGCCTGCTGCCGTGCTGCCGGGCCGCGCGGGACGCAAGCGCACCGGCTGACCGGTCCGACCGGCCGTCGCCGTCCGGCGTCTCGCCAGCGATCCGCCTGCCGCCGGCTCAGCGGCGCTGCCGCGAGCCTGTACGTATACAACAGACAGAAGCCTTGATCACCCTACGTGGTGGCGGAATGTTTTCGCGGTGTTGGTCTTGACCGCCGTCGATCGACCAGTTTAGTTTCAGACATTACCCAGCCCAGTGTATGTCTGATGTATGCAGTTCAGGGCAGACCGGGCCTCCGTGCAGCCGGAGCCGGGCGCCACCACGGTCCACGCCACCGGCGTCGTCCGAACCCCTCACCAGGAGACACCGTGAAGCGAAGCGCAATGGCGTGTATCGGGATGTCGGTCCTGGCCGTGACCGCCACGGCCTGTTCCGGCAGCAAGAGCGGGGGGAGCACGACGCAGGGCGGCACGGAGAAGTCCGCGTCGATCACCATCGTCGCCAACGCGCTGCCCAGCGGCCTGGATCCCGACAGCACCAACGCGACCGACAGCGGCATCGAGCAGCTCGTCACCACCAACTTCATGGGGATGCTCTACAGCGACAACGGCGTCACCTCGGCCGCTGGTCAGGTGCCCAAGCCGCAGCCGGACCTGGCCTCCAGCGGGACGGCCTCGGCCGACGGGAAGACCTTCACGATCACGCTGCGCCCGAACGTCAAGAGCTCGGCCGGGAACCCGCTGACGGCGGCGGACGTCGTCTGGACCTTCGACCGGATCGAGCACGCCAAGGCCACCGGCGCCTCCCTGCTCTCGCAGATCAACGTCGACCCGACCGACCCGGCCACCGCGGTCAACCCGACCACCGTCGCCCTGCACCTGACCGCGCCGAGCGCGCTGGTGCCCACCATCCTCTCGCTCCCGTTCACCGGCATCATCGACGCGACCGCGGCGAAGGCCCACGCCACCGCGTCCGACCCGTACGCCACCGCGTGGCTGAACAAGAACACCGCGTCGTTCGGCCCGTACACCGTCTCCTCGATCACGCCGGCCTCGAGCATCGTGCTGGTCTCCAACCCGAACTACTGGAAGGGCGCCCCGGCCTCGGTGACGAAGGCGACCTTCCGGGTCATCCAGGACGCCAGCACCACGCTGCAGACGGCGCTGACCGGCCAGAGCGACATGACGATCACGCTGCCGTACTCGGACCTGGCGACCCTGAAGAAGTCGTCCGTCGTCGACGTGCACAACCTGCCCGTGCCCTCCACCGTCTACATGACGCTGGACGAGGCGAACCCGTCCCTGACCAACCCGCTGGTCCGCCAGGCGATCAACCTCGCGACCGACCGCACGGCCATCAGCGACACCGTCTACGGCGGTACGGCCATCCCCACGACGGGGTGCCTGCCCGCCGCGCTCACGGCCACGACGACGCCGAACGACAACGGGGCGAGCCCGGAGCTCGCCAAGGCGAAGGCGCTGCTCGCCCAGGTCCCGGGCAAGCACACGCTGACCATCGGGGTGCTGCCGTCGGCGTTCCCCGAGGGTGCGACCATCGCCCGCATCATCCAGAGCAACCTCGAGGCGGCCGGGATCGACGTGACGCTGAAGACCTACAGCTCGTTCGGCCCGATCGTGGCGGACGCCAAGTCGCACAAGATCGGCAGCCTGGTGCTCGAGCAGGCGCCGTTCGTGCTCGACGCCGGCTACTTCTTCAAGGCGTTCTTCCTCGGCGGCTCGCCGTACAACTTCAGCAGCTACAACGACCCGGTGTTCAACGCCGCGACCAACGCCGCGATGGCCGAGCCCGACCCGGCCCGGCAGACCCAGATCGCGACCGCCTGCGCGGCGTTCACCAAGGACGCGCCGGCCGACATGCTGGTCGAGTCCGGGAACATCCTGGTCACCAAGAAGGACATCGGGAACGTCCAGTCCTTCGCGGACATCGACCCCCGCCTGTTCAACCTGACGGTCAGCTAGCGCAGCCGGGATGACCGCGCCCGCCGCCACGTACCTCACGCCAGCGAGCTCCCGTCCTCTCGACGAGAGGTCACTGCGCCGACGGTTCATCCTGCGGCGGGCGCTGTTCATCCCGGTCAGCCTGTTCGTCGTCGTCACGATCTCGTTCCTGCTCGTCGCCCTCATCCCCGAGAGCACGGCGCAGCAGATCGCGGGCCAGGGCGCCAGCGCCGCCCGGGTCGCCCAGGTCCGGCACCAGCTCGGGTTGGACCGCCCGCTGCTGAGCCAGTTCGGCAGCTACGTCAACGGTCTGGTGCACGGCAACCTCGGGCGGTCGTTCTACTCGCAGATCCCGGTGCGCCAGGACATGTGGGCGCACGTCCCGGCGACCCTCGAGCTGGTGATCCCCTCGTTCGTCCTCGCGCTGCTGCTCGGCATCGGGTCGGGGAGCCTCGGCGCCTACTTCGCGCGGCGGCTGCCGGACCGCTTCGTCGCGATCGGGACGACGACCCTGCAGTCGCTGCCGGAGTTCGTGCTGGCACTGCTGCTGATCTACCTTCTGACGTACAAGCTGTCGCTGCTGCCGGCGCCGACCGGAAGGCTGGGCCTGGCCGTGCTGCCGCCGCCCCACCACACCGGCTTCTACACGATCGACGCCGTGATCTCGGGTCAGTGGACGGTGCTGTCGAGCGCTCTCGAGCACCTCGTGCTGCCCGTGGTCACCCTGGGCTTCGCGCTGTCGGTCGTCTTCTCGCGGATCTCCCGCGCCGCGGTCGGTGACGCCCTGCGCCAGCCGTACATCGAGTACGCCCGGTCGCTCGGACTCTCGGAGCGGCAGGTCCTGCGGTACGCGCTGGTCGAGTCCCGGACGCCGCTCCTGACCATCGCGGCCATCAACGCCGCGACGCTCATCGGCGGCTCGGCGATCATCGAGCTGATCTTCACCTGGCAAGGGCTGGGACAGTGGGGGCTCAACGCGCTGACGCAGCTGGACCCGCCGCAGATCCGGGGATACGTCCTGGTCACCGCCACGGTGACGCTGGTGGCGTTCGTGATCCTCGACCTGGTCAGCATCCGGCTCGACCCGCGCATCTCCCTGTCGGAGGCGAGGTCGTGACGGCCGTCGTCGCGGTGCCGGGCGCGGTCACGCGGTCGCGCGGCCGCCGGCGGCTGACCGGTGGGACGGTCGGCCTGGTGCTCGGCTCGGCGGTCATCCTCGTGATCCTGTTCGCGGGCTGGTTCCTGCCGCTGAAGTACGACCCCAACGGGATCTCGAGCCAGGTGCTCTCCGCGCCGAGCCACGCCCACCCCTTCGGCACCGACGAGGCCGGTGCGGACGTGTTCGCCCGTACGGTCCGCGCGGCCCGGACCGACCTCCCGCTGGCGCTCGCCGGCACCGCGCTCGCCGTGTTCGTCGGGGTGGTAGGCGGCCTGCTGGCCAGCTCCAAGAACGCGTGGAGCGAGCGGTTCATGCGGGGGCTCGACGCGTTCCAGTCGCTGCCGCTGCTGATCCTGACGGTCGCGCTCGTGGTGATCTCGGGCAACAGCCTGTACATGGTCGTGATCGCGGTGGCGCTGATCTCCGGTCCGTTCTTCATCCGGCTGGTGCGCAGCCAGGCGCTGACGCTGCGCGAGAGCCGGTTCGTCGAGGCCTCCGTCGCCGCCGGATGCGGCCCGGTACGCGTCATGGCGCGCCACCTGCTGCCCAACCTGCGCTCGCTCATCCTGGCCCAGACCGCCCTGACCGCCGCGAACGCGCTCCTGCTCATCGCGGCGCTGAGCTTCATCGGGGTGGGGGTGCAGCCGCCGACGCCGAGCTGGGGCTCGATGATCCGGACCGGCGCCGGGCTCGTCACGACCGGCCAGTGGTGGCTGGCGTTCTTCCCGGCCATCTCCATCTTCGCGTGCGTGCTGTCGTTCAACCTGATCGCCGACGGGCTGCGCGACCGCAGCGCCGGCCGCCGGGAGCGCTGAGGTCCCGGTGCCGACCCACCTCCCCGGACCGGCCGCGACGGCGGCCCCGACCGC
>CAJCIY010000049.1 GCA_903970495.1 Candidatus Melainabacteria bacterium
TCACGAGCGGCACCCCCTCCGGCTCCGGCCTGCGAGGGCGGCCGCCACTGGCAGCCCTCGTGCTCTCGACGCTGCAACGAGCATGCGGGCGTTGACGTTACGCGGCGACCGGGGCCGGGCGCGGGCTGCCGGCGGCCGATCAGGAGCGGACCGGACCCGCGCGTGCCCGCGCGGTCGCGACCGAGAAGCCGAGCCGGCGGAGGGCGGGAGGCACGGTGACGGCCGTGGTCAGGTCGACGACCGAGCCGGGCTCGAGGACGCACGCTCGCAGCGCGGCGCCGTCCGCCCGGACGACCCCCGCCGCCGCCGCGCAGCCGTCGCCGCCCCGCACCGAGGCGGCTGCTCCGGCGAGCGCACCGAGGTCTGCCGCGGCGTCGGCGCGCTGCCGGGCGTCGGCCGCGGCAGCGACCAGCAGGCCGGCCGCGGCCATCACGGCGACGAGGCCGGACAGCCCGAGCAGCCAGATGGTCGCCGAGCCGTCGTCGCGTCCCGGTGCCCTCGTCACAACGCCGACTCGCTCAGCGCCGTCGCCGTCCCCGAGACCGTCCACGCCGGCAGCAGCCCGCCCAGCGGTCCTGGCAGGTGCACGGTCTCGCTCACCGTGACCCGCACCAGCTCGCCATCCCGCGAAGAGAGCGCCACGACGGCGCCGGCGGGCGCATCGCCGCGAGCCAGGGCCATCGACGCCGGAAGCGGGTCGCCCCGTGCGACCGACCGCGCGCCGAGACGAGCGGCGTCCTCGCAGCGCAGCGCGCCGACGGCCGCGGCGACCAGGCCGACCGCGACCAGCACCAGAGCCACCAGCGCGGGCAGCGCCGCCGCGAGCTCGGCGGTGGCCATGCCGCCGTCGCGCCCCCGCGGGCGTCGCCAGGAGCGGCGCGTCACAGCATCCCGAGCGCCCGGGTGATGAGACCGCTCAGCGCGTGGGTGACGGCGTCGCTGTGCAGGACGGTCCACAGCAACGCGGCGAAGCCGCAGGCGGCGACCGTGCCCACGGCGTACTCGGCCGTGGACATGCCGGCGTCGAGGCCGGAGCGCAGCCGCGTGAGGAGAGCCCGGCCGGCGGCGGCCGGACGGGGGGAGCAGACGGACATCGGGGGTCCCTTCCGGTGGACGGCGGTCGGCCACCGGATCCAGGCTCCCGCCGCGGGCGGGCGCAGCGGGCGGCGTCGGCGGATCTGTGGACGAGCGGGTCAGACGTGCAGACGGGTGAGCGCCGCGACGACGACCGGTACGACGCCGACGGCGACGAAGGCCGGCAGGAAGCACAGCCCGAGCGGCAGCACCGCCCGTACCCCGACCCGCCGGGCCGCTGCCAGCGCCTCGGCGGCCGAGGCCTCGAGCGCTTCGTCGGTGAGGCGGCGGAGCCGCCCGACCAGCGCCGACCCGTCGCTCTCCGTGGCCACGAACGCATCGGCGAGCGGCCGGAGCGGTTCACCGCCCCGCGGCAGGGCGCCGGCCCAGGCGCGATCCCCGGGTGCACCGAGAGCCACTGCGGCCGCGACGCTCCCGAGCCGGTCGCCGAGCGGACCGGGCAGGGCGACGGCGACCCGCCCCAGGCAGGCCGCCGGGTCGACACCCGCCTCCAGGCCGGCGGCCAGCAGGCTGATGCCCCAGGGCAGCGCGGCGACCAGGTCACGGCGTACGCGCGCCGTCGCCACCGGCTCGGCGCGGGCCACCAGCATCGGGACGACGACCGTCGCGCCGAGGCCGACGATCGCGCCGAGCACGCCGAGGCCGGCCAGCACCAGCAGCGCCGTCGCCACCAGGCAGCCGACCCGGACGGTCGCCGGCGAGCGGAGCCAGACCGGACGGGCGGCCCGGACCGGCTGCGGCACCGGTCGCGGGGCCGGGACGATGAGGGCGACCACCGCGGCAGCGGCACCCGCGGCGAGCACGACGCTCATACGGCCGCGCGCAGCAGCCGGCGGGTCCAGGTCAGCCCGGCTGCCTCGAAGCACGCGGCGGCGAGCAGGCAGACGTGCCCGGACCCCGTCGTCAGCAGGTACGCCGGGGCCGAGGCGCCGAAGGCCGCCGCGAGACCGAGGCCGGCGAGCGGCAGGGCGGCGAGCAGGTGCACGGTCGCCCGGGCGCCGCTGAGCTCGACGGCCGTGGCCTGCTCCGTACGCGTCGTGGCCGCGGCCTGCTCGGCAAGCCTCGTGGCGAGCACCGCGGGCGGCGCACCCAGGTCGTACGCCAGACCGAGGGCCGCGCCCAGCGCGGCGCCGGGACCCTGCGGGAACCGCGCCGCGAGCGTCGCGGCTGGCTCGGCGCCGAGGCGCACGGCCGCGGCGACCTGTTCGAGCGCGCGTCCCAGCTCCGGCGCACCGCTGCCCGCCTCGGCGCCGCGGTGCAACGCGTCCGCCATCGGCGCCGACGCGCGGAGCGCTGCCGCGAAGGCTCCGAGGGCCGCCTGCCAGCCCGCCCGGACCCGGCCCGCCGCGCGGGAGGCCGCAGCGTCGGCCAGTCCCGGGACGAGCGCGGCGACCAGGACGCCTGCCGCGAGTGCGACGAGTGGGCCGGCTGGCAGGGTCACGACCGCTGCGGCGGCCGCCAGGGCGCGTGGCCGCCGCAGCAGGTCGACCGTCACCCGGGGCCGACGCCAGGCCGGGACCGGGTCCGTCGCCCGCCGTCGACGGAACAGACAGGCCGCGGCGAGACCGGCGGCGGCGGCCGCCAGGACCGCGGTCACGGTGGCCCGACACCGCGCGCCGCGACGAGCCGGCGCAGCGGCTCCAGGCCCGGGCCGGCGGTCACGCCGTCGACGGACACCAGGAGCGCCGGGACGACCTGGACCCGCTCACCCGGTACGACGACCGCGATCTCCGCGACCCGGCGGCCCGCCGCGTCGCGGACGCAGTGCACGACGGCATGGACCGCGGCCGCGGCCAGGCTGTGGAGTGCGTCGCGCGGGAGCCCGGCGAGAGCCGCCAGCGCCTCCAGCCGGGCCGGCACCTCGGCCGGGCTGTTGGCGTGCACGGTCGACAGGCCGCCCTCGTGGCCGGTGTTGAACGCGACGAGCAGGTCGACGACCTCGGCGCCGCGGACCTCGCCGAGCACGATCCGGTCGGGGCGCATCCGCAGCGCCTGCCGGACCAGGTCGCGGAGCGGCACTGCGCCCGCGCCCTCGACGTTGGCGGGACGGGACTGCAGCCGCAGCACGTGCGGGTGGACCGGTGCGAGCTCGGTGGCGTCCTCGACGACCACGACACGTTCTCCGGTCGGAAGCGCGGCCAGCAGGGCGCCGAGCAGGGTCGTCTTGCCGCTGCCGGTGGCGCCGGTGACCAGCACGGTGAGCCGGGCCTCGAGCAGCACGCGCAGCCACCGCTCGACCTCGGGGGCGAGCGCCCCGGCGGCCACGAGACCCGGCAGGTCGTGCCGCGCCGGTCGGAGCACCCGGAGCGACACGCAGGTGCCGTCGACGGCGACCGGCGGGACGACGGCATGGACCCGGTTGCCGTCGGGCAGCGTCGCGTCCGCCCAGGGCTGG
>CAJCIY010000050.1 GCA_903970495.1 Candidatus Melainabacteria bacterium
GCCCCTATTGTCCGTCACCGCCGCAGCCCGTCGTCACCGGGTGCCGGCCGCAACCCCCGCCACCCGTCGACGCCGGGTCACCGGCCGGGGGCCGTCAGGGCGGCCAGGGCGGTGCCGGCGAGCCGGAACGTCCGCCACTCCTCTTGCGGCAGTGCGCCGAGCGAGCGGTAGAAGCCGATGGCGGGCTCGTTCCAGGTCAGCACGTCCCACTCGAGCCGCGCCCAGCCGCGCTCGAGGCAGATCGCCGCGAGCCGGGTCAGCAGCGCACGGCCGTGGCCGCCGCCGCGGTGCTCGGGCCGGACGTACAGGTCCTCGAGGTGGATGCCCGGGACGCCGGTCCACGTCGAGAAGGTCGGGTACCAGAGCGCGAAGCCGACGACCTCGCCACCGGCCTCGGCGACCTCGCAGTGCGCGGCGCCGTCGGTGAACAGGGCAGCGTGGAGCATCGGCGCCGACATCGTGACGGCGTCGGGCTCGCGCTCGTACGTGGCCAGGTCGACGACCAGCCCGAGCAGCTCCTCGACGTCGGCCGGCGCCGCGGGCCGGATCACAGCGCGGTCGAGAGCGAGGCGATGAAGGTCTGCGCCGCCTCGTAGGTCGGCAGGATGCCCTGCGCCGCGGCCTCGGCGAGCGTCGGGGCGGCTGCGTCTCGGTCGGACAGCACGCGGTCGTCGTCGGCCGGGAACGGCAGGGCCAGCGCCGGGTCGAGCGGGTTCACCCCGAACTCGCGGTCGGGCGCGTACGGGGTCGAGCACAGGTAGAGGACGGTCGCCCACTCGCTGAGCGCGACGAACGCGTGGCCCAGGCCCTCGGGGATGTAGGTCGCGGTGTGCGCCTCGGCGTCGAGCTCCACCGCGGCGTGCTGACCGAAGGTCGGGCTGCCGACGCGCACGTCGACGACGACGTCGAGCAGCCGGCCGGCGCTGCACGTGACGTACTTGGCCTGGCCGGGCGGGACGAGGGCGAAGTGGATGCCGCGGATCACCCCGCGGCGGCTGACGCTGGTGTTGACCTGGGCGACGTCGAGCCGATGACCGGTCTGCCGCTCGAACACGTCGGCGCGGTACGCCTCGGCGAAGTGGCCGCGGGAGTCACCCCGGACGACCGGCGTGACCGTGAACGACCCGAACGCGAGCTCCTCGACCTGCACGGCGGCGAACCTACCGGCCGGTCACAGCACCTTGGCGAGGAACTCCTTGGTCCGGGCCTCGCGCGGCTCGTCGAGCACCTGGCGCGGCGGCCCCGACTCGACGACGAGACCCGCGTCCATGAACACCACGCGGTCGGCGACCTCGCGGGCGAAGCCGATCTCGTGGGTGACGACGAGCATCGTCATGCCGTCCTTCGCCAGCCCGCGCATGACGTCGAGCACGTCGCCGACCAGCTCCGGGTCGAGCGCCGAGGTCGGCTCGTCGAAGAGCATCAGCTGCGGCGACATCGCGAGCGCCCGGGCGATCGCGATGCGCTGCTGCTGCCCGCCCGAGAGCTGGCTCGGGTACGCGTCGCACCGGTCGGCCAGTCCGACCCGATCCAGCAGGGCCATCGCGTCGCGGCGGACGTCCTGCTTCGGCCGCTTCAGGACGCGTACCGGCGCCTCCATGATGTTGCCCAGGGCCGTGAGGTGCGGGAACAGGTGGAAGTGCTGGAACACCATCCCGATCCGGGAGCGGGTCGCCGCGGTCTCGCGGTCGGTGAGCTCGCGCAGCTTGTCGCCGTCGCGGCGGTAGCCCACCAGCTCGCCGGCGACCTCGAGCTCGCCACCGTTGATCGACTCGAGGTGGTTGACGCAGCGCAGGAACGTCGACTTGCCCGAGCCGGACGGCCCGAGCAGGCAGACCACCTCGCCGGCCGCGACCTCGAGGTCGATGCCGTGCAGCACCTCGACCAGCCCGTAGCTCTTGCGCACGCCCCGGGCGTGGACGGACGCGCTCACGTCGTGACCATCCGGCGCGGCACCAGCAGCGCCCGCAGCCGCTGGATCGGCGTGGGCGGGAGCGTCCGGGTGGCGCCTCGGGCGAAGCGGCGCTCGAGGTAGTACTGGCCGACGGTGAGGACCGAGGTGATCACCAGGTACCAGAGCGAGGCGACCACGAGCAGCGGTATCACCTTGAGGTTGTTGCTGTAGATCGTCTGGGTGTTGGTGAACAGGTCCTTGCCGCCGATGAAGGCCACCAGCGAGGTGTTCTTCAGCATCGAGATGAACTCGTTGCCGGTCGGCGGGATGATGACGCGTACGGCCTGCGGCAGGACGATCCGCCGCAGCAGCAGCCCCCGCCGCATCCCCAGCGACAGCGCCGCCTCCGTCTGACCCTCGTCCACCGCGAGCAGCCCGCCGCGCACGATCTCGGCCATGTACGCGCCCTCGTTGAGCGACAGCCCGACGTACGCGGCCACGGTGTTGGTCAGCAGCGTGTTGGTGCCGACCTGCGCGAGGTGCAGGTGCGTGAACGGGATGCCGAGCGTGAGGTGGGCGTAGACCGACCCGAAGTAGGCCCAGAACACCAGCTGCACCAGCAGCGGCGTGCCGCGGAAGAACCAGATGTAGAGCCACGAGGTGCCCGACAGCGCCGGGTTCTTCGACTGCCGCATGACGGCCAGCACGATGCCGAGCACGATGCCGACGGCCTGCGAGATCACCGCGAGCTCGATGGTGACCAGGACGCCGTGCAGGATCAGCCGGCTGAAGAAGTACTGCCGGACGGTGTGCTCGTCGATGTTCTTGTTGACGATAAGGCCCGCGACGAGCAGGCCGAGCAGCGCCAGCACGACCACCGCGGCGGTCGCCCGGCCCCAGTGCCGGACCGGGACGACCGTCGGCGGCTTCGGCGCTGCCTCCGGCGGTCTGGGGTCGAGGGTGACCACCGTCAGGAGGTCGCGCCGTCGATCGTGCCGGTGGTCAGGCTGCCGCTGGCGATGCCGTACTTGGCGAGGATCTGCGCGTACGTGCCGTCCTTGACCGTCGCCTCGAACGCCGCCTGGATCGCCTGGGTGAGGCCGTTGTTCGCCTTCAGCACGCCGATGCCGTACGGGGCGTTCCCGAGCGAGGCGACCTCGACCGCGTCGAGCGTGCCACCGGACTGCTGGGCGATGTAGGACGCGACCGGCGAGTCGTTGATGTCCGCGACCGCCTTGCCCGACTTGACCTCGAGCAGCGCGGCGGTGTCGGTCGGCAGCGAGTCGATCGTGACGGCGGCCTGGCCGGCCTTGGTGCAGGCCGTCGAGGCGCCCTGCACGACGGACTCCTCGGTGGTGCCCTTCTCGAGCGCGACGTGCTTGCCGCACAGGCCGGTCAGCGCGGTGAGGTTCTCGGGGTTGCCCTTCTTGACGACGAAGGACGTGCCGGCCTGGTAGTAGTCGACGAAGTCGAGGGTGCCCTCGCGGTCCTTGTTGTCGGTCATCGCCGACATGACGACGTCGTACTTCTTGGCCTGCAGTGCCGGGATGATCGAGTCGAAGGTGACGTTCGAGAACGTGAACGGCACGCCGAGCTCCTTGCTCATCGCCTGGCCGAGGTCGTAGTCGAACCCGGTGATGCTGCCGCTGGTGGTCTCGAAGTCGATCGGGGCGTACGTCTCGTCGCTCGCCACCGTGATCCCGCTCTTGAACTGCGCCGGCACCAGGGCGGCCGCCGCGGCGTCCACGCTCGTCGACGCCGACGGGCTCGTCCCGGATCCGCCGCTGCTGCTGCTCGAGCCGCACGCGGTGACCGCGACGGCGACGAGTCCCACCGCCGCGTAGCCGGTGACGAGACGGGTGGTCAGGCGGGTCCTACGCACGGCAGCTCTCCTCGGGTCCGGAACGTCCTGCGGGTTCCGCAGGTGCCGGGAGACTGCCACGTCCGTGTTACGCCCGGGTCTCGGTCGGGTGGCACGGGGCTCGTGGGAGGGTCGGGACATGCTCGCCGTGACCTGCACGTCCCAGTCCGACACCGCCCCGCTGACCGGCCTGACCGTCGGCGAACGGCCCGACCCCGAGGTGCCCGAGGGCTGGGCGCGGGTGACGCTGAGGGCCTGCGCGCTCAACCACCACGACCTGTGGTCGCTGCGCGGCGTCGGCCTGCCCGCCGACCGGCTGCCGATGGTGCTGGGTTGCGACGGCGCCGGTGTCGACGACGACGGCAACGAGGTCGTCGTCCACGCGGTGGTCGGGTCGGGCGCCGACGAGACGCTCGACCCGAAGCGGTCGCTGCTGTCCGAGGTCCACGACGGGACGCTGGCCGAGCAGGTCGTCGTCCCCGCCCGCAACCTGGTGCCGAAGCCGGCCGGGCTGTCGTGGGAGGAGGCAGCGTGCCTGCCGACGGCGTGGCTGACGGCGTACCGGATGCTCGCGACGCGCTCAGGGCTGACCGGGCCGGGCACGGTGCTGGTGCAGGGCGCGGGCGGCGGTGTGGCGACCGCGGCGATCGTGCTGGCGAAGGCGCTGGGCCACACCGTCTTCGTCACCTCGCGCGACGAGGCCAAGCGGACGCGCGCGCTCGAGCTCGGCGCCGACGTGGCGGTCGCGTCCGGCGAGCGGCTGCCGGCCAAGTGCGACGCCGTGATCGAGACCGTCGGCGAGGCGACCTGGTCGCACTCGCTGCGCTCACTGCGGGCCGGCGGCACCGTCGTCGTGTCCGGGGCGACGAGCGGCGCGAACCCGCCGGCCGACCTCAACCGCGTCTTCTTCCTGCAGCTGTCGGTCGTCGGCTCGACGATGGGCACCCGCGACGAGCTCGAGGCGATGCTCGCGCTGCTCGCCCGTACGGGGACGAAGCCGCTGATCGACACGGTGCGGCCGCTCGCCGACGCCGCTGCCGCGTTCGAGCAGCTGGCCGCGGGCGAGGCCTTCGGCAAGCTGGTCCTGACGGTCTGACGGGTCTCGCGCACGTGCGGGTCGCGCTCGTCGCCGGCCCCGACCCCGGCCACCTCATCCCCTGCGCCGGGCTGGCGGTCGCCCTGGTCTCGGCCGGCCACGAGGTCGTGGTCGTGACCGGCGGGCGGTGGGAACAGGCCCTCGGACGCGACGGGCTTCCCTTCCTCGCGCTGCCGATGCTCGAGCCGACCGC
>CAJCIY010000051.1 GCA_903970495.1 Candidatus Melainabacteria bacterium
CGCTGACCACGCTGGCGAAGCGGGCGGTCCCCGAGCAGTCCCCGGCGCGGCAGGCCGTGACCCGGCAGGCCTTCGGGCAGGCGTACGTGGAGGCGCTGGCCGCGCGCTACACCGGCTACCGCCGGCTGACGGCGATCAGCAAGGGCGAGCCGCCCGGCCCGGAGGGCAGCGCCGGCAAGCTCGCCGGGACCTCGGCGGCCGTGAAGGCGGCCGATGTCGCTGTCAGGCTGCTCGGCGACGACGGCTTCTACATGACCGCCGCCGACGGAGCCGGCCGGTGGCAGCACGTCCAGGCGGCACTGCCCGGGCTCGCCATCGCCGGGGGCACCGACGAGATCCTGCGCAACGTCATCGGCGAGCGGGTGCTCGGCCTCGCCGCCGAGCCCCGCGCCGACAAGGGCCAGCCGTTCGCGGGAGGCCGGTCGTGAACTTCGACCTCGACGACGACCAGCGGTCGTACGCCGCCGGCGCCAAGGACTTCTACGCCGACGCCGCGGGTCCTGCCGCGGTGCGGGCCGCCCTCGAGACCGGTTCCCCGGTGGCGCCGGGTCGCAAGGCGCTGGCCGACGTGGGCTTCCTGGGCATCACCGTCGCCGACGCGGCGGGTGGGGCGGGCGGCAGCGTGCTCGACCTGGCCGTCGTCGCCGAGCAGGGCGGCCGGGTGCTGGCCGGGCCGTCGCTGGCAACGGCCGCCCGCGCGGCGGTCCTGCTGGCCGGCGATCCGGCCCGCTCCGCGAGCCTCGCCGACGGGAGCGCCGCGTGGGCGGTCGTCGACGGCAGCCACCCGTCGCTCGACGCCCTCGACGCCGACGTCTTCCTCGGTCTGGTCGACGGCTCGGTCGTGGCGTCCTCGGGCATCGCGACCACCGGGCAGGAGCAGCTCGATCCGAGCCGCGGCATCGCGTCGGTCGAGCTGACCGGCGGCGAGGTCGTCGCCGACGCCGCGGCGTGGGAGCGGGCGCTCGCCGTCGGCCGGGTGGTGCTCGCCGCCGAGGACCTCGGCACCGCGGCGCAGGCGGTCGAGCTGGGAGTCGCGTACGCCAAGGTCCGCGAGGCCTTCGGACGCCAGATCGGCTCCTACCAGGCGGTGAAGCACGCGCTGGTCGACGCCTACGTCGGCGTCGAGCAGCTGCGGTCGCTCGTGTGGTGGGCGGCCTGGACCGCCGATGCCGCCCCGGACGAGCTGCCACTGGCCGCGGCGGCGGTGAAGGCGTACGCGGCCCGAACCCTCGAGCGGGCGACGGCGACGCTCATCCAGGTGCACGGCGGCATCGGCTACACCTGGGAGCACGACGCGCACCTCTACTGGCGGCGGAGCAAGGTCGACCGGCTGCTGCTCGGCGACGAGGTCGCAATGCTCGACGAGGTCGCCGGCATCGCCCTGGCGGGCTGAGCCCTTGGCGGGCTGAGCCCCCGCGGCCGGGTCGTCGCGGGCTCAGACGTGCTGGCCTTCAGACGTACTGCGCGCGGAGGCGGCCCTTGACGAGCTTGCCGGTCGGGGTGCGCGGCAGCTCGGTGACGAAGTCGATCGAGCGCGGGCACTTGTAGTGCGAGAGGCGCTCCCGCACGAACGCGAGCAGCTCCGCCTCGAGCTCCGGGCCGCCGTCGACGCCGGGCGCCGGGACGACCACGGCCTTGACGGCCTCGCCCATCTCGGCGTCGGGCACGCCGATCACGGCGACGTCGTAGACCTTCGGGTGCAGCGCGAGCGCGTCCTCGGTCTCCTGCGGGTAGATGTTCACCCCGCCGGAGATGATCATGAACGCCTTGCGGTCGGTGAGGAACAGGAAGCCGTCCTCGTCGAGGTGCCCGACGTCGCCGAGCGTCGTCCAGTTGGCGTGCTCGGGGTGCTGCGAGGACAGCGTCTTGGCCGGGTCGCCGTGGTAGGCGAAGGGCGCGTCCTCCCGGCCGGGTGACTCGAAGAAGATCGTGCCGTCGTGGCCCGCCGGCAGCTCGGTCCCGTCGTCGGCGCAGATCCGCACCGGACCGATGATCGAGCGCCCGACCGACCCCGGCTTCGCCAGCCAGCCGGCGCTGTCGATCACGGTGATGCCCGAGCCTTCGGTGCCGGCGTAGTACTCCTGCAGGATCGGCCCGACCCAGTCGATCATGGCGCGCTTCACGTCGGCCGGGCACGGCGCGGCGGCGTGGACGACCACCCGCAGCGAGGAGAGGTCGGCCGCCGCGCGGACCTCGTCGGGCAGCTTGAGCAGCCGGACGAACATCGTCGGCACCATCTGGGTGTGGGTGACGGCGTACCGGTCGATGGCCTGCAGGGCTGCCTCGGCGTCGAAGCGGTCCATCAGCACGATGGTGCCGCCGAGCGC
This sequence comes from Candidatus Melainabacteria bacterium, assembly GCA_903970495.1. Lineage (GTDB taxonomy): Bacteria > Actinomycetota > Actinomycetes > Mycobacteriales > CAJCIY01 > CAJCIY01. Next base: position 2,328 of record CAJCIY010000051.1, read on the forward strand.
GGTCGTCATGCCGCAGAACCGCAGCGGCGCGGCGTGGTAGATCGGCGCCGGGGAGAGGTAGACGGTGTCGGTGCCGAAGCCGTAGGTGCCGCCGAACACCACCGCGATGGTGTCGGCCGGGTCGTCGACATCGACCTCGGGCAGCGCCGGCTTCACGCCCTTCGGCCGCCCGGTGGTGCCCGAGCTGTAGAGCATGTCGGTGCCCTTGGGCTGTGCTTCGAGCGGCGCGTCCGAGACCCCCGCGATCGCCTCGTCGAGCGGCGTGAAGCCCGGGACCCGGCCGGCGATCGACAGCCGGAGGACCTCGGGTGCCAGATCGCTGGACGCGGCGAGCGCGATGTCGGCGATGCCCGCCGAGACGACGACCGCGCGGGCACCGCAGTCGCCGAGGATGTACGCGGCCTCCGCCGCCGCGAGGTGCCAGTTGACCGCGGTGAGGTAGAGCCCGGACCGACGGGCGGCCCAGTAGACGACCATCGCGGCGGGCCGGTTGTCCGACACCAGGGCGACGACGTCGCCGCGGCGCAGCCCCTGCTCGGCGAACCACCGCGCCAGGCGGATCGAGTCGCGCTCCAGCTCGCCGAAGGTCAGGACCTCGTCGGTCCCCGCCAGCACGACCGCTTGCTGTGACGGATCCCACTTCCCGGGGTACATGCCCGCAACATACCCACCGGTACGTCAGGCGCGGGCGACCGTGCGCGCGATGCCGTCGACCAGCTGCGGCCAGACCTGGCGCGGCAGGTCGTGACCCATGCCCGGCACCTCGACCAGCTCGGCGTCCGGCAGCGCCGCCGCGGTCGCGCGGCCGCCGTCGGGCCGTACGACCCGGTCGTGGAGCCCGTGGACGACGAGCGCCGGGAGTCGCAGAGCGGCCAGGTCGGCCGTCCGGTCGCGTTCGGTGAGGATCGCTGCGAGCTGCCGGCCGCCGCCGCTCTCGTCCGGCGACCGGCGCACCGAGGCCTCGTGGCAGGTGACCACGTCGCGGTCGTCGGCCTCGGTGCGGAAGGTCGAGCCGATGGTGCGGAAGGAACGGACCAGCCCCGCGACCGGGTCGCGGGGCGGCGGGCGCAGCATCTCCAGGGTCATCCGCGGCGCGACCTTCCCCGAACGCCCGTCGCCGGGCCGTCCCATGATCGAGGTCAGCGAGCGCACGGGGTGTCGGATGGCCAGCTCCTGCGCGACGAACGACCCGAGCGAGACCCCGACCACGTGGCCGCCGCCGGGCGCGGTCTCGGCCAGCACCGCGGCGCAGTCGTCGGCCATGTCGCCCAACGAGTACGCCGGCGTCGCCGTCCGCCGCAGCAGCTGCCAGGCCGTCGGTCCGGGCCCCTGCAGCCGGCTCGAGCGTCCGACGTCGCGGTTGTCCATCCGGACCACCCGCAGGCCGCGGCCGACGAGCGCGTCGACGAGGTCCTGCCGCCACCAGACCAGCTGCAGGTTGAGGCCCATGACCAGCAGCACCGTGGGGTCGCCGGCCCGGCCGTGCACGTCGTAGCAGACCGTGACGCCGCGGGTGGTCAGGAGGTGTTCGTCGGGCACAGGGGTAGTTTCGACGACGGGGCTGCGCGGGAGTGCAGCCGCGAGACCGCACGCACCGTCACACGAAGCTGGGAGCGCCCTACCGATGGCCGACTACACCCTGCCCGACCTGCCCTACGACTACGCCGCGCTCGAGCCGGCGATCATCGGGCAGATCATGGAGCTGCACCACGACAAGCACCACGCCACCTACGTGAAGGGCGCGAACGACACGATCGAGAAGCTCGCCGACGCCCGCGACAAGGGTGAGTTCGGCGCGATCACCGGCCTGGAGAAGACGCTCGCGTTCCACCTCTCCGGCCACACCCTCCACACCCTGTTCTGGCAGAACCTGAGCCCCGACGGCGGCGACAAGCCCGACGGCGAGCTGGCCGCGGCGATCGACGAGAGCTTCGGCAGCTTCGAGAAGTTCAAGTCCCAGCTCACCCAGGCGACCACCACGACGCAGGGCTCGGGCTGGGGGATGCTCGCGTGGGACTCGCTCGGGTCCCGGCTGCTGGTCCAGCAGGTCTACGACCACCAGGGCAACGTCGGCATCGGCAACACCCCGCTGCTGGTCTTCGACGCCTGGGAGCACGCCTTCTACCTGCAGTACAAGAACGTGAAGCCCGACTACGTCACCGCCCTCTGGGACATCGTCAACTGGGCCGACGTGACCGCTCGCTTCGAGGCTGCGAAGAGCTAGCCACGGCGTCGTTCCCCGGCTCGTCTCAGAGGTCGGCGAGTCGGGGGACGAGGTAGCCGGCGCACGCACGGACCCACTCCGCCGGGTCCTCCGCGGGCGCCGAGAGCCACACCTGGGAGATGCCGAGCGCGGCATAGGGACGCATCTGCTCGACGAACCCGTCGAGGTCGTCGCGGACGCCCTCGCTGCCGCCGATGATCGTCCGCTCGATCTCGCCGGGGTCGCGGCCGAGGTCGGCACAGTGCCGGTCGAGGACCTCGAGCTTCCTCGCGACGGTCTCGACGTCGCCGGAGAACAGGTTGCACGCGTCGGCGTGCTCGGCGACCAGCCGCAAGGTCTTCTTCTCACCGCTGCCGCCGATGAGGATGCGCGGCGTCGTCGCCGGCGCGGGGACGCAGACCGTCTCGGCCAGGTCATAGTACCGGCCGGAGAACGGACCGTCGTCGCCCGACCACATCTGCCGGCAGATCCGCAGTGCCTCCTCGAGTCGTCCGTACCGTTCCGACAGCGGTGGGAACGGGACGCCGAGGCCGTGGTGCTCGCGGTCGTACCAGGCCGCGCCGATGCCGAGGAAGGCCCGCCCGCCCGAGAGCGCGTCGACCGTCGCGACGATCTTCGCCAGCAGACCCGGGTGGCGGTAGGTCACGCCGGTGACGAGCAGTCCCAGCGCGATCCGCTCGGTGTGCGCGGCGGCGAAGCCGAGCGCCGCGTACCCCTCGAGCATGGGCTCGGCGGGGCCGCCGAGGTTCTCCATCTGGAACCAGTGGTCCATGCAGGTGAAGGTCGCGCAGCCGGTCTCGTCGGCGGCACGGGCGGTCGCGGCCAGGGTCTCGGCGTACGGCGGGACGAAGATCGGGTTGTGGATGGCGAGGCGCATCTCCACACCCTCCCACCGGCCGCACCTGGCGGGCCCGACCCTGGGCCGGCCGGGCGTACGTACCCGCGGGTCAGCCGTCGATGGAGAGGTGTGGACCTGCAGCCGAGCGCCCCGATCGACCTCCGGGGGGTGCTCCGTCTGCTGAGCCGGGTCGGCTGCCACGTCTACAGCGGGCTGCTCACCCCGGACGGCGGCTACCGGGAGACCTACACCGGCCCCAACGCCGAGCTCTTCTACGGCGGCGAGCTGCCCGCGGGTGTCGACCCCGAACAGGCCTGGAACAGCGCGATCCACCCGGACGACCTCACCGCGTACGAGCTGGCCGGCGCGCTGGGCGAGCTGGCCGCCGTCCAGCTGCAGTACCGGATGATCGGCCGCGACGGGGTCACCCGCCACGTGCTGGACCAGATGTGGCTGCGCGGCTTCGACGCCGACGGCAACCGGCTGGTCGACGGCGCGGTGACCGATGTCAGCGAGCTGAACCGCCTGAGCCAGGTGGCCGCGGAGGCGACCTCCTGGCTGAGCACCGCGGTGTCGGCCTCGCCGGCCGCGTTCGTGATGCTCGACCACGACGGGCGGGTGCAGGTCTGGAACAACGCCGCCGAGGCGATGTTCGCGATCCCGGCCGCCGCCGCGATCGGGATGGTCGCGCCGCACGTCCCGGCCGACCAGCGGGCCGCGTACGTGGCCAGCATCGGCGGGCCGGACAGCACGCGCAGCGACTGGGAGGACGTCCGCGTCACCGCCGACGGCCGGGTCGTGCACGTCGCGATCACCTCGGCCCCGGTCCACGACGAGGCCGGCGAGGTCATGGGTCACCTCGAGGTCATCACCGACGTCACCGCCCGCAACGAGGCGCAGCAGCAGCTCCGCCGGCTGGCGCTGCAGGACCCCCTCACCGGGCTGGCGAACCGCGCCGCGCTCATCGACCGCATCGACGCGCTCGCCGACCGGCCCGAGGCCTCGTCGAGCCGCGGGGTGGCGCTGGTCCTCCTCGACCTCGACGGCTTCAAGGCGATCAACGACAGCCTCGGCCACCCGGTCGGCGACGAGGTGCTCGCGTACGTGGCCGCCCGGCTGACCGCCCACCTGCGCGAGGACACGCTCGTCGCCCGGCTCGGCGGCGACGAGTTCGCGGTCCTGCTCGAGGACGTCGCGCCGCGCGAGGCGGTCGTCGTCGCGCAGCGGCTGCTGACCGGGGTCTCGCAGCCGATCCGGGTGACCCGCGGCGAGGTGTTCGTCGGCGCCAGCGCCGGCGTCGTGCTCGGCGGCGCCGGCCGGGCCAGCGCCGATCTGATGCGGGACGCCGACGTCGCGATGTACCGCGCCAAGGACGAGGGCAAGGGCCGGGTGGTGGTCTTCGAGCAGTCGATGCACCGCAGCGTCGTACGCCGCGCCCGGCTCGAGGCCGAGCTCCGGCAGGGATTGGACCGCGGCGAGCTGCTGCCGCACTACCAGCCGCTGGTCGACCTCGCGACCGGCGACGTCGTCGGCGTCGAGGCGCTCGTCCGCTGGCAGCACCCCACCCTCGGCATGCTGCCGCCGGCGGAGTTCATCCCGCTCTGCGAGGACGGCGGCCTCATCGTCCCGCTCGGCCGGATGATGCTCCGGGAGGCCTGCCAGGACGCCCGGCGGTGGCAGGCGATGCGGGCCGGGCTGCCGTTCCGGGTGGCGGTCAACATCTCCGCCCGCCAGCTCCGCGACCGGCAGCTGCTCGGCGAGGTGGTCTCGGCGCTGGCCGACAGCGGGGTCGGGCCCGACGCCGTCGAGCTGGAGCTCACCGAGACCCAGCTGCTGTCGGACCTCGACGAGGTCGCCGACCAGCTCTCGGACCTGCGTGCCATGGGCGTACGCATCGCGATCGACGACTTCGGCACCGGCTACTCGTCGCTGGCCTACCTGCAGCGGTACCCGATCGACACCCTCAAGATCGACCGCAGCTTCGTGGCCACCGCGATGGGCGGCGGGCGCGAGGCGGCGCTGGTCCGGTGCATCGTCGACGTCGCCCACGCGCTCGAGCTGGACACCGTGGCCGAGGGCGTCGAGGACGCCGGGCAGGCGGTGCTGCTGCGCGACCTCGGCGCCCACGTCGCACAGGGCTACCACTTCGCCCGGCCGATGCCCGCCGCCGGCATCGACGCATTGCTGCGGCGGAGCGAGGCGCTGCCGGTGTTCGCCGACCTCGAGGCGCCGTACCGCGTCCCCGCCTGACGTGACCGCGTGACGTGACCGCGTGACGTCACCGCTGACCGCCTGAACACGGCGGGGTGGCATCCTCGGCGGGGATGAACCCCGTACGCATCGCCATGTGGTCCGGCCCGCGCACCGTGTCCACGGCGATGCTCCGCGCCTGGGAGAACCGCCCCGACACCGTCGTCGTCGACGAGCCGCTGTACGCCGCGTACCTGGCCGCGACCGGGCTCGAGCACCCGGGCCGCGAGGAGGTGCTGGCCTCGCAGCCCACCGACTGGCGCGTCGTGCTGGCGTCGCTGACCGACGGGCCCGTCCCGGGCGGCGCCGCGATCTGGTTCCAGAAGCACATGACCCACCACCTGCTGCCGGAGCACGACCGCGCGCAGCTGGTCGGGCTGCGCCACGCCTACCTGCTCCGCGAGCCGCGGGCACTGCTGGCCTCGTACGCCCGGGTGCGGGCCGATCCGACGCTCGCCGACCTCGGCCTGGCCCAGCAGGTGGAGCTGTACGAGACCTTCGGCGGCCCCGTCGTCGACGCGGCCGACCTGCTGCGCGACCCCGAGGGCGTGCTCCGGCAGCTGTGCGAGGCGCTCGGAGTGCCGTTCGAGCCGGTGATGCTCGCCTGGCCGGCGGGTCCGCGCGCGTCCGACGGCGTCTGGGCGCCGTACTGGTACGACGCGGTGGTCGCCTCGACCGGGTTCGCCCCGTACGCGGCCCGCGAGGTCGACCTGCCGCCGCGGCTCGAGGAGCTGGCCGCGCGGTGCCAGCCGTACTACGACCGGCTGGCGGCCTACCGGTTGCTGCCGACGGGAGCGGAGCGCTGATGCTGCAGACCTTCGACGAGCGCAACCGCGACCTGGTGGTCAACGTCGGCGGCCGGCTCGGCCACCGCGACGAGGTCGGGGTGAGCGTCTTCGACTCCGTCGTCCAGGGCGGCGACGCGGTGTGGGAGGGCCTGCGCCTGTACGACGGGCGGATCTTCGCGCTCACCGAGCACCTCGCCCGGCTGCGGCGCTCCGCCCGGGCGCTGGCCTTCGCGTCGATCCCGTCCGACGACGACATGGTCGAGCAGCTGCGCCGCACCCTCGCCGCGAACGACATGACCGACGGCGTCCACATCCGGCTGACGCTCACCCGCGGGACGAAGCTCACCAGCGGTATGGACCCGCGGCTCAACACCGTCGGACCGACCCTGCTGGTCGTCGCCGAGCACAAGCCGCCGGTCTACGGCGGCGGCGGCCTGCGGCTGGTCACCTCGAGCCTGCGGCGGCCCGGCCCCGACGTCCTGGACCCCAAGATCCACCACAACAACCTGCTGACCTCGATCCTCGCCAAGATCGAGGCGAACGTGGCCGGGGCCGACGACGCGGTGCTGCTCGACGGCGCCGGGATGATCGCCGAGACCAACGCGACGCACCTGTTCCTCGTGGCCGACGGCGTGCTGCGGACGCCGACGACGCGCGCCTGTCCCGAGGGCATCACCCGCGCGACGGTGCTGCGCCTGGCTGCCGAGGTGGGTGTACCGGCCGAGGTGGGCGACCTGACGCTTCCGCAGCTCTACGCGGCCGACGAGGCCTTCGTCACCGGGACGATGGGCGAGATCGCGACGGTGGCGGAGGTCGACGGCCGCCCGATCGGCGGGGGCGAGGCGCCGGTCACGGCACAGCTGAGCGCGGCGTTCGCCGCGCTCGTCACCGTCAGCGGCACCCGGGTGGTCTGACGCCGGCTACGGCACCGGAGCCAGCCCGACCTCCTCCGGCTCGTGCTCGAGGCCGCGGGCGGGCATGGCCGTGGCCGGGACCAGGTCGGGGTAGTACTCGCGGCGGTGCCACTGCGCGTCGAAGGCGGCCCGGATCCGCGTCGCGGGCTCCTCGACGAACAGGTGCAGCAGGTACGCCGCGGCGACCACGATCGGGACGCCGATCAGCCAGTTCAGGACCATGTCGTGGAACGGCATCCGGAGCCAGCCGGCCTGGCTCAGCGGGTCGAGCAGCGACTCGTGGCCGATGTAGAGCGCGAAGGTGAGCCCCCCGGCGGTCAGCACGAACTTGTTGTCGCACAGCCGGTTCGCGACGCCCGGGCGGCCGAGGGCGATGGCGACCAGGACGACCGAGAAGCACGTCGCGGCGAACGGGTGGATGTAGTGCGTCCACGGGCCGAGGTCGGCGACGCGGTGGCTGGCGAACCACCACAGCGCCCCCAGCGCCCCCAGTCGCATCGCGAGCGGGACGCCGCGGGGCAGCCGCCGGTCCCCGGCCCACGCGACGACCACCCCGGCGATCGCCCCGAGGCAGAAGGTCGACAGCCGCGCCGGTACGCCGAAGAAGAAGCTCCACTGGTTCGGGCGCACGCCGAAGACGTGCAGCGCCAGGACGTTCCAGAGCAGGGACAGCGCGACGCCGACCGCGAGGATCCCGATGTAGACGAGGGCGCGGCGGTTGCGGTCGGTCCACCGGCGTGCCAGCCACACGGCGCCGAGCGCCACGAGGGGCACCGAGACGTAGAACCACATCTCGTCGGCGAGGCTCCAGGCCGGCCCGATCGTGTAGAAGATGCGCTTGCTGTCGAGCCACTGGGTGAACGTGAGGTGCTCGAGCAGGTCGCGCCAGTTCCCGGGGTAGCCGTAGTTGCGGGTGCACCAGACGACGATCACGACCGCCCAGTAGAGCGGGACGACGCGCAGCAGCCGACCGGACGCGAAGCTCTTGAACGACGGCAGCGGCCGGCCGGCGAGCATCGCGCGGGCGAACGGCAGCACGAGCAGGAACCCGGACAGCGCGAAGAAGAAGTCGACGACGAGGTCGACGTTGCTCATCAGCGACTCGAACCAGTGCACCGACTGGTAGGGGTAGTCGTCACCGATGTGCGTGCCCTGCACCGCCGGGTCGTAGTCGGGGACCTGCATGTTCTGCCGGATGTGGAAGAGGACCACCGCGAGGGCGGCCAGCGCGCGGTAGCCCTCGAGCTCCGCCCAGCGGCGGCGGGCGTTCACGACCGGCCCAGCGCTTCGCCGGACGCACCGTCGAGCGACGCCTGCGCCTCCGGGATGATCGCGCCGTGGACGCCCCGGGGCGTCACGCGCCAGGCCCGGCACGATGCCACCCCATTC
>CAJCIY010000052.1 GCA_903970495.1 Candidatus Melainabacteria bacterium
GACCGTCGTCGGCCGGCGGGTGTCGACCGCGGTGCCGGCAGCGGCCTGGCCGGGGTTCGGCGCGACGACCGTGCCCTGGTAGCCGCTGTCGTAGCCGCGTACCGCGAAGGACCGCTCGTAGTCGTGGTCGTGGCCGTTCACCACCAGGTCGACCGAGTACCGGTCGAACAGCGGCAGCCACGTCCGGCGGATGCCGAGGTCGCTGCCGTTCCCGGATGCTGACGAGGACAGCGCGCACTGGTGCATCTGCACGACGATCATGTCGACCGAGCCGTCCTGGCGCGCCGCCGCGAGAGTCCGCTCCAGCCACAGCGTCTGCTCGTTGGGGCTGGCCGAGGTGTCCGGCACGATCGTGTCGTCCGGGCCGGCGGTCAGCGCCCCGGTGTAGCCGTGGTTGTAGAGGCTCGTCCCCGGGGGGATCGAGATCGCCGGGTTGGTCGCCGTCAACGGCGCGTACGTGCCGTCGGCGGCGGCCTTCGGCGCGTAGTAGGAGCCGCCGTCCTGATAGGCGACGTCGTCGGCGTCGAGGCTGACGAACAGCACCGTGCCGACCTGGAAGCTGTAGAAGTGGCCGCGCAGCCCGGCGATCCCGTTGTCCGGCAACAGGTAGCGGGCCTGGTAGGAGGCGTACCCGTGGGCGCCGTTCCAGTGGCCGTTCGTCGCGGCGGTCCCGTCCTCGTCGGCGGTGCCGAACTCGATCTCGTGGTTGCCGAGGCAGGGCATCCACGGCCGCTTGGAGGCGGAGACCTGGTTGTTGCGGCCGAAGTCGCGCCACACCTCGGGCTGGTTGTTGGTGTTGAGGTTCGCGTAGCAGAGGTCGCCGTTGAGCAGGTGGAACAGCGGCGCCGAGCTCTCGACGGCCAGCGGCAGGAAGTGGGAGTTGTCGCTCGACTCGTTCCAGGTGGTGCCGGAGATGTTGTGGCTCGCCGTCGGGGTGGCGAGGTCGCCGACCGAGGAGAAGACGTAGCTCGCGCGGCCGCTCGGCGCGGTGGTGAAGGTGCCGTCGACCGTCGCGGCCGGCGAGGCGCCGTCGCTCACCCGGTAGTAGTAGGTGCTCGACGGGGCCAGGTCCTTGATCGCCGCGTGGTAGCAGTGGACCGTCTCGAGGTTCATGCCGTCCGTGTACGACACGTGCTTCACGGCCTTGCTCGGGCTCGACGCCGAGATGGGCGCGCTGTCGACGAGCAGCGACGGCGCCGGCATCTTCTTCGTGCCGGGCGAGGCCCAGGAGACGGTGACCTGCGTGCTGGGGTCGGCGCCCCACGTGAGGTGCACCTGCTCGGGCGCGGTCGCGTCCTTCGGCAGGCCGACGGTGGGCCCGTCGGCGTACGCCCACGGCTCCGCGAGGACGCTCTCGGCGGCGAGCGCGCCGACGGTGAGCAGGACGCCGACCCCGGCCGTACCGGCCAGGAACCGGCGGCGGCTGAGCTCGCGCTGGTGGACGGGGACCTCGGCTCCGAGCTTCATGCCCGCGGACGCTAGGAGCGCCAGGGGGCCTGCTCGTGACCGCCGGGTGTACGTCGGCGGAACCGATGGGTGACAGGACACTGACCGTCCGGTTCGTCCCCTCGAGCACCTGCCGCAGGTAGCCTCGGCGCGACGAGCGAAGACGGGGTGGGGATGCAGACGGCGACGGTGCTGGCGGCGGCAGGCGCGTTCCTGCTGCTCGCCACCGGCCTTGCCAAGCTGCGCCGGCCCGCGCCGACCGCGGACGTGCTGGTCGCGCTGCGCTGGCGCTTCCGCGTCCCGGCGGCGCTCGCGCTCGGCGCCGGCGAGGTCGTCGTCGGCGCGCTCGTCGTGGGGTTGGGTGGTCCGGTCGGTCCGGCGCTGGAGTGCCTCCTGTACGCAGCCTTCGGCGCGTACGTCCTGCGCGGCCTCCGCTCGGCGGCCGGCGCGTCGTGCGGTTGCAGCGGCCACGACGACACCCCGGTGACCGCGCTGCACCTCACCGTGAACGCGCTCTTCGCGGCCGCCACGCTCGCCGCCGCCCTCGCCCGCCCGGAGCCGCTGCTGCGCCTCCCGGCCGGCTCGCTCGTGGCGGGCGCCGTGCTCGCCGCGGTGCTGGCCGCCGTGGGCTGGCTCGCCGTCACGGTCCACCCGCAGCTCGTCGCGGCGCGCGGTGCGCTGCGCAGCCCTGCCGGCGCAGCCCCCGCGGTCCGGTCCGTCGTCGGAGAGGCTTCCTGAATGCTGGTCGCCGCCGTCGTCGTGCTCGCCGTGGTCGTCGCGCTGCTCGTGCTGCTCGTGACCGGGCTGCTGCGCAGCCACGCCGACATCCTCCGGGCGCTGCACGAGCTGGGCGCGAGCCTCGACGACGACGGCACCGCGGCGCCGTCCCGCACCGCCCGGCAGCTGCCGCCGACGTTCACCGGCGCCGCCGGCCGCACCGCCGCGGCGGTCGTCGGCTCCGACCCGCTCGGCTCGCCGGTCGCGACCTCGGTCGACGGCGGCCGGGACACGCTGCTGGTGTTCCTGTCCAGCGGCTGCACGACGTGCCAGCCGTTCTGGGGCGCTCTGCGCGGCGGCGAGGCCGGCCCCGCCGACACCAACGTGCTGGTCGTGACCCGCGACCCCGACGAGGAGAGCACGGCCCGCATCGCCGACCTCGCCGGCGACCGCGTACCGGTCGTGATGTCGACGCAGGCGTGGGAGGACTACGAGATCCCGGGTTCGCCGCACGTCGTGCTCGTCGACGGCGGCACCGGGACGGTGCGCGGCGAGGGCGCGGCCGGCACCTGGCCGCAGGTGCTCGACCTGGTCGGGCAGGCCCGCGGCGACCGCGCGCACGCCCGGTCCTGGCTGCCCGACCCCGTCACGGCTCGCGACAACGCCGACCGCATCGACGCCGAGCTCGCCGCGCACGGCATCGGCGACGGGCACGCGAGCCTCTACCCGGGTCGACCGTGACCGGCGCGCTGCTCGCCGTCGGCCTGCCCCTCGCGGTCGCCGCCGCGCTCCGCTCGACCTGGTCGCCTTGAGGTGAGTCGATGCTGACGAGCATCACCCCGCTCGGTGAGCGGGGACGGAGCAGCCGGTGGGGCGTGACCACCACCGCGTACGTCGTCACCTCCGCCGTCGCGGGCGCCCTCGTCGGTCTCGTGCTCGGCGCCGCCGGTCTGCCGCTCGCGCCGTCGCGCACCGCGGCGCTGCTGACGGTGGCGGTCGCCGCGATCCTCGCCGCAGCCCTCGACGCCGTCGGGCGACGACCGCCCGGCCCGCGCCGGCAGGTCGACGAGAACTGGCTCGGCGCGTACCGGGGCTGGGTCTACGGCGCCGGCTTCGGTGGGCAGCTCGGCGTCGGCGTCGTCACGATCGTCACGTCCGCGACCGTGTACGCCGTCCTGGTCACCGAGCTCGTCGCCGGTCCGGCCGCCGGGCTGCTCATCGGGCTCGCGTTCGGGCTCGCCCGCGCGCTGCCGCTGCTCGGGGCCGGCCGTGTCACGACGACCGCGGCCCTCTCGGCCCTGCACCGCCGGGTCGCGCTCGCCGCCCGCCCGGCGCGGTGGGCAGCCGTCGGCGTCGCCGCCGCGGTCGCCGCCGGTGCGCTGGTCGGTGCGCTGTGATCCCCGAGCCGCGCGCCGACCCGCTCGCGGTGCGGGCGCTCCGGCCGCCGCCGGGGTGGTCGGCCCGCGTCGGCTGGCGCGCCGCCGGCGACGGCGAGCAGTCGCACCGGGTGCTGCACGCAGCCACCATCCCGATGACCGGCAGCCGCAGCGACTACGGCAGCGACATCGCCGCGCGCCTCGGCGTCGACGACTCGCTGGTCGTGCTGCTCGAGTTCGGAGCGAGCGCCGTCGGCACCGCGCTCTTCGCACCCCGGGGGCTGCCCGTCCCGCAGGTCACGCAGTTCGACCCGAACATGCTGCAGCGGACGCTCCCCGGCCAGTCGGGCTTCCAGCGCTTCTTCACCGTCGACGGTCGCGCGTTCTGCCTGTACGTCGTGCTCGGCAGCCACGCCCGCCGCGCCCGTACGGTCCCGCGGGTCCACGCCCTGCTGAGCCGCGTCGACGTCGCCGACGGCACGCTGACCCTGCGCGGTCCGGCATGACCTTCACGACGAAGCTCGCCACCGGTGTCGGCAACGCGCTCGAGCATCGGTTCAGCCGGCGCAGCCTGCTCGGCCGCGCCGCGGTGGTCGGTGCCGCCGTCACCGTGGGCGGCCTCGACTTCGTGCTGCGGCCGACCCCGGCGTACGCGGCCGTCTGCGGGCCGGGCGCCTCGTGCGGCGACGGCTGGACCGCGATGTGCTGCACGATCAACGCCGGGGTCAACCAGTGCCCGCCGGGAAGCTTCGCCGGAGGCTGGTGGAAGGCGGACGGCGCCAGCCTCTGCGGCGGTCAGGCCCGCTACTACATCGACTGCCAGGGCGAGTGCACCCACTGCGGCTGCAACGGCAGCCCGTTCTGCACGGACACCTGCTGGAACTGCGAGCGGCGCTGCGCGTCGGGCACCTGCGACGAGCGCCGCGTCTGCTGGAACGTCTTCCGCTACGGCCAATGCAACCAGCAGGTCGGCTGCTCCGGTCCGGTGCTCTGCCGGATGATCAGCTGCGTCCCGCCCTGGAAGTTCGAGTCGTGCACCACCGACGCGGCGACCGACGACAACACCACGGACCACACCGCACCCTGCCTTTCGCCCTGGTCGCCGCTGCAGAGCTCGTACGCCTCGATCGGCGGGGCCGGCTCGGTGCTCGGGGCAGAGGTCGGGGCGGAGTACGCCGTCGCCGGCGGAACGGCCCAGCACACGACGGCGGGGCGGCTCTACCGCAGCTCCGCAGGCGCCGACCGCTGGGTGCTGAACGCCGTGCTCACGACGTACGTCGCCCACGGCGAGGTGGACGCTCTCGGACTGCCGACGACCAACACCACGAAGACCGCCGACGGACACTATGCGTACAACGACTTCGCCGAGAACTTCTCGATCTACGTCGGCCCGAGCGGCAGCTGGCTCCTGGGCGGACCCATCAGGACGCTCTGGGTGCAGCTCGGCCGGGAGAACGCGGCGGTCGGCTACCCCTCCGGCCCGGACGCCGCGGTCGGCGCCGGCAACTGGCAGGTCTTCGTACACGGCGTCATCGCGTCGTCCACCGCCGGCACCCTCGAGATCCTCGCCCCCGTTGCGGCAGGGTGGCTCAACGCCGGCGCCGCGAACGTCGGCTACCCGACGGCCGCCGCGGCCGTGAACGGTGGAGTGACCACGCAGACGTGTACCGCTGGACTGCTCTGTGCCAGCAGCGCGACCGGGTCGCACGCCGTCTACGGCGACATCTACGCTGCGTGGCAAGCCGACGGCGGGGTCAGCGGGAGCTACGGCCTCCCGACGGCCGACGTCGCCGTGAACGGCGGCGGCGGGACGTACCAGACCTTCCAGGAGGGGCGGATCGACGCAGCCCCGTCGCGGTCACACCCGCAGCGTCACGTGGTCCCGCCGAGGCGGTAGGACCTCGCCGATCACCGGGTGCCCGGGCAGCTCGCCGACGACGAGCAGTCCGCCGGAGGTCTGGGCGTCGGCGAGCAGCAGCAGCTCCGCTTCGGGCAGGTCGGAGTCGAGGTGCGGCCGGACCCAGTCGAGGTTGCGACGCGTCCCGCCGCTGACGTAGGCCAGCGACGCGCGGGCGCCGTCGAGGTACGGCACCGCAGCGGGGTCGATCCGGGCGCTGACGCCGCTGGCCGTGCACATCGTGTGCAGGTGGCCGAGCAGGCCGAAGCCGGTCACGTCGGTCGCGGCCGCGACCCCCTGTGCCACAGCCTGTGTCGAGGCCTCGGCGTTCAGGGTGGTCATGCTGTCGATCGCCTGGCGGAAGACCTCGCCGGTCTGCTTGTGCCGGCCGTTGAGCACCCCGACGCCGAGCGGCTTGGTCAGCGTCAGCGGGAGGCCCGGCGTCGCGGCGTCGTTGCGCAGCAACCGGTCCGGGTCGGCGACACCGGTGACGGCCAGGCCGTAGAGCGGTTCCGGCGCGTCGATCGAGTGGCCGCCGGCGAGCGGGCAGCCGGCCTCGGTCGTCACCTCGAGCCCGCCGCGCAGGACCTCGGCCGCGAGCTCGGTCGGCAGCACGTCGCGCGGCCAGCCGAGCAGGTTGATCGCGACGACCGGGGTGCCGCCGGTCGCGTAGACGTCCGACAGCGCGTTGGCGGCGGCGATCCGGCCGAAGTCGTAGGCGTCGTCGACGACCGGGGCGAAGAAGTCCGCGGTCGAGAGGATCGCGGTGCCGCCCCTGATCCGGACGACGGCGCAGTCGTCGCCGTCGTCGAGTCCGACGACCAGCTGCGGCCACTGCGTCCCGGTCAGGCCGGCGGTCATCGCCCGCAGCTCCCCGGGCGGGATCTTGCAGGCGCAGCCGCCGCCGTGGGCGTAGGAGGTCAGCCGGACGGTCACGGCTCCGAGGCTAGGCTCGGACGCGGAGGCGTCCCTGCCCTGGTGGGCGGCGCGGTCTTCAACACCGACGAGGCCGGGGATCCCGGCCTGGCGGGTTCGATTCCCGTCCGCCTCCGCCAAGGAGGCGCATGTCACCGCCTCCGCCAAGGAGGCGCATGTCACCGCCTCCGCCAGGAGGAGGACACGTGGCCGAGCTGGACCCGGTGCTGCGGGACGCGCGGCGGGCGGTGCCGCGTACGGACGCCGTGCTGGCCGACCCGCTGCTCGCCGAGGCTCTCGACGTGCACGGCCGCGACCGGGTCCGTGCAGCGGTACGCGAGGCCCAGGACCGCTGCCGTGCAGGCGATCTCGCGCCCGCCGGCGTCGCCGCCGCGGCCCTCGTGACCCTCGGCGCGATGCGGCCCGTGATCAACGCAACCGGTGCGGTGCTGCACACCAACCTCGGCCGTGCCCCGCTGTCGGCCCGGGCGGTCGACGCCGTCGTCGACGCCGCCGGTTACACCGACGTCGAGTACGACCTCGCGACCGGGCGCCGGGCCCGTCGTGGGCGGGGTGCGCTCGCGGCCCTCCGCGCCGCCGTCCCCGACGCGGGCGATGTGCTCGTCGTGAACAACGGTGCCGCGGCGCTGCTGCTCGCCGTCACCGCGCTGGCCGCGGGTCGCGAGGTGCTGTGGTCGCGCGGCGAGATGGTCGAGATCGGCGACGGCTTCCGGCTGCCGGAGCTGGTCGCGTCCGCGGGCGCCCACGTCCGCGAGGTCGGCACGACCAACCGGACCTCGCTGGCCGACTACGCGGTCGACCCCTCGACCGGCTGTGTGCTCCGGGTGCACCCGTCGAACTTCACGATGTCGGGCTTCGTGTCCACGCCGTCGGTGCGCGAGCTGGCAGGGCTCGGCGTCCCGGTCGTCGTCGACGTCGGCTCGGGGCTGCTCGCGCCCGACCCGCTGCTTCCCGACGAGCCCGATGTCGCGACGTCGCTGCGGGCCGGGGCCTCGCTCGTGACGGGCAGCGGCGACAAGCTGCTCGGCGGCCCGCAGTGCGGCATCGTCGCCGGCGACGCCGACCTTGTCGAGCGGCTGCGCCGGCACCCGATGGCGCGCGCGCTGCGGGTCGACAAGCTCACCCTGGCCGCGCTCGAGGCGACGCTCACCGCACCGACCCCGACGCACCGGGCACTGCATGCCGACCCGGAAGCGCTACGGCACAGGGCTTCCCGGCTCGCCGAGCGGGTCGGCGGCGCGCTGGTCGAGAGCGCCGGGGTCGTCGGTGGCGGCGGCGCGCCGGGGCTCGAGCTGCCGGGCTGGGCGGTGGCGCTCGACCCGGACCTCGCCGGGCCGCTGCGCACGGGCGATCCCGCCGTCGTCGGCCGGGTGAGCGGCGGCCGGCTGCTGCTCGACCTGCGCGCGGTGCCCGAGAGCGCCGACGACGCGGTGGCCGAGGCCGTGCTGCGGTGCACGTCGTAGCCACCGCGGGTCACGTCGACCACGGCAAGTCGACCCTCGTCCGTGCCCTCACCGGCAGCGACCCCGACCGGCTCGCGGAGGAGAAGCGCCGCGGCCTGACCATCGAGCTCGGGTACGCCTGGAGCGACCTGCCCTCGGGCCGGCGGCTGGCCTTCATCGACGTACCCGGGCACGAGCGGTTCCTCGGCACCATGCTCGCCGGCGTCGGGCCCGTACCCGCCGTGGTCCTGGTGGTCGCCGCCGACGAAGGCTGGTCGCGGCAGACCGCCGAGCACGTCGCGGCGCTCGACGCGCTCGGCGTCGACCGCGGGCTCGTCGTCGTCACCAAGGCCGACCGCGCCGACCCCACGCCCGTGGTCGCCGACCTGGGCGGGCGGCTGGCGGGCACGCCGCTCGCCGGGATCCCCGCGGTCACCGCC
>CAJCIY010000053.1 GCA_903970495.1 Candidatus Melainabacteria bacterium
GACGCTCCGGCTCGGCCTGCGCGCCGACACCTTCGGCGCCTTCGAGCCGCTCGCGATGATGGCGCCCCGCCTGGTCGAGGTCGCCTGACCGTGCGCACCACCGCCGACGCCTTCCACCTCGCGATCCCCAGCCACGACCTCGACCTCGCGTACGGCTTCTACGTCGAGGGTCTCGGCTGCCACCTCGCACGCCGGTACGCCGACCGGATCACGCTCGACTTCTTCGGCGACCAGGTCGTGTGCCACCTCACCGAGATGGAGGTCCGCCCGCCGGAGGACCTCTACCCGCGGCACTTCGGGGTGACCTTCCGCGAGGAGTCCCCGTACGAGGACCTGCTCCGCCTCGTCGCGCTGCGCAAGATCCCGGTCTACCGCCCCGACGCGCTGCGCTTCGAGGGCACCGTCGAGGAGCACCGGACGGTCGTGCTCGTCGACCCCAGCTCGAACCTCCTCGAGTTCAAGCACTACCGCGATCCGCGGATGATGCATTGAGCGCACTCGCTGCCCGCCTGGCCGACCTGGCCCGTGAGGACGGCCCGGCCCTGTACGAAGCCCGAGGCGACCGCGCCCTGCGGTGGTCGGACCTCGCGGCCGAGGCTGCCGGCTGGCAGGCGGTCCTGGGCGAGGACCCCGCGACCGTCGCGGTCGCGGTGGCCGACCCGCTCGGGTTCGCCGCCTGCTGGCTCGGGCTGCTCGCCGCCGGCGCCACGGTCGCGCCGCTCGAGCCCGGCCTGCCGGCCGGCGCCCTCGAGAAGGACGTCGCCGACCTCGGCGCCACCGCCGTGGTCACCGACCGCGCCGACCTGGACCTGCCGGTGCTGCGGCCGGTCTCCCGAGCCGCCAGCGAGCTCGACGTGACCGGCCCGCCCGGCCGGGTGCTGCTCCGCAGCTCGGGGACCACCGGCCCGCGCAAGCAGATCCTGCTGAGCGAGGACCGGCTGCTGCACACAGCCGGTGCCGTCGCGCGTCACCACGGCCTCGGGCCGGGTGAGCGCGGGCTCTGCCCGCTGCCACTGTTCCACGTCAACGCCGAGGTGGTCGGTCTGCTCGCGGCGGTGGTCGCCGGCTCCGAGCTCGTCCTCGACGACCGGTTCCACCGCGACCTGTGGGCGGTCGCCGCCCGCCACCGCGTCACCTGGGTCAACGCCGTCCCCGCGGTCATCGCGATCCTCGCCCAGGGCGGCGTCGGGACCCCGCCCCCGTCGGTGCGCTTCGTGCGCTCCGCCTCCGCGCCGCTCGCGGACCCGGTGCTCGAGCGCTTCGAGTCGCTCACCGGGCTGCCCGTCGTCGAGACGTACGGCATGACCGAGGCCGCGAGCCAGATCTGCGCCAACCCGGTGGCCGGTCCGCGCAAGCCGGGTTCGGTCGGGCTGCCGGTCGAGGTCGACCTGCGCGTCGTCGACGAGGCGGACGAGGACTGCGCGGCGGAGGTCGTGGGCCGCGTACGCATCCGCGGGGCGGGCGTGGTCACCGGCCCGCTGCCCGGCGGCTGGGTCGACACCGGCGACCTGGGCCGGCTCGACGCCGACGGCTACCTGTTCCTGACCGGTCGCGTCGACGACGTGATCAACCGCGGCGGCGAGAAGGTCTTCCCCGGCGACGTCGAGGCCGTGCTGCTCGGCGACGGCGAGGTGCTGGAGGCGGTCGTCGTCGCGCGCCCGGACGAGGTCCTCGGCTCCGTCCCCGTCGCGTACGTGGTCGGCCGCGGTGCCGATGCCGCCGCGCTCGCCGCTGCGCTCCGCCGCCGCGCCGACCGCGACCTGGCCCGCTTCCGCCGGCCGGCGGCCGTCCATGTGGTCGCGGATCTGCCGCACGGCCCGACCGGCAAGGTCAGCCGCTCGGCCGTGCGCGCCCTCGCCGGGGAGCTCGACGCCGCAGCCCTGGCCTCCGCATGACGGTGCTCGAGGAGCGCACGGCCGACCCGGTCGCGGGCACCACCAGCCGGGCACCGGTCCGCGGCCAGCTGCCGCAGATCGACGTCGTCCGCGTGCTGACCTTCGCGGCCGTGATCGCCGTCCACTCCAGCTCGTTCGCGTTCGACCCGTCGAGCAAGGCCAACGGCGCGTCGCTCATGGCGCTGCACTTCACCCGCGAGGTCTTCTTCGTCATCACCGGGTTCGTGCTGGTGCACAGCTACGGCCGGCGGCAGTTCTCGCTGCGGCGCTTCTACACCCGGCGGATGTCGCTGGTCGGGCTGCCGTACCTGGCCTGGTCGTCGGTCTACTTCCTCGTGAACGTGCCGGTCGCGCCGGACCGGCTGCTGTGGTGGCGGACCTTCGGCTACGACCTGCTGACCGGCCGGGCGAGCTACCAGCTCTACTTCCTGCTGGTCTCGCTGCAGGCCTACCTCGTGCTGCCGCTGCTGATCCGCCTCGTGAAGCGGACCCAGGGCCACCACGGCCGGCTGTTCGCGGCAAGCCTCGTCCTGCAGCTCGCGGTGACCGCGGTGATCCAGGCGACGATCCTGCACGTACGCGGCGGGACGCAGGTCGCCGTCCTGCACGCCGACGTCTACCTGCCGACCTACCAGCTCTACTTCCTGACCGGCGCGCTCGCGGCCTGGCACCTGCCCCGGTTGCAGGCGTGGGTCGAGACGCACGGCCGGGTCGTGCTGGCCGTGCTGGTCGGCGGCGCGGCCGTCATGCTCGGCGCCTACGTCGCGCAGATCCCCGCGTACGGCGCGCGCGAGGCGCAGAACGTGCTGCAGCCCGCGGAGGTGGTCTGGAGCCTCGCCGTCGCGCTCGGGCTCTACTGGCTGGGGTCGCGGTGGGCATCCCGACCGCGCAGCGGCTCGGTGCACACCTTCTTCACCGTCGGGTCCCGGCTGTCGTTCGGGATCTACCTGATCCACCCGCTGGTGCTGGACCTGCTGCTCGTCCACGGCTTCTACGCGGGCCCGCACCAGGTGATCCCGTCGGCCGCGGCGACCGTCGTGCTCGTCGTCGCGGGCGTCGTCGGCGCGACGCTGGCGACCGCCTTGCTGCAGCGCACGCCGTTGTCGGCCGCGCTGACCGGCCGGGCGGCCACCGGCCGGGTCGCCGTGGTGCCCGCGGTCACCGCCGTGCTGCTGGTGTCCGGGCTGGTGGCCGCCGCCTTCGTGACCGTGCACCACGACATCCCGTCGCTCGAACATATCGCGATGGTCTCGAACAGCTGACGAGTTCGACGTTTCGGCAGGTCGGCCCCGGGAGGCTCCCGTAACTTTGACCGCATGGTCGGGTCCTGGCGGCTGCGCGTCGCCGTGCCGCTCGTGCTGCTGGTGCTGGTGGGCGCCCTGCTGGCGCTGACCGGTGGTCATGCCGTCGCAGGTTCGCACCGGTCGGCGCCGGTCTCGGCCGGCCGGGCCCCGCTCGTTCACGCGGCTGCGCCGGTCTCGGGCCGGACGGTCGTCGTCGCGGGCGGCGTCCGCGAGGTCGCCATGCCGGGGCACCGGGCGTACCTGCTCGAGCAGCCGGGCGGCGCATCCGGTCCGCGTCCGCTCGTCGTGCTGCTGCACGGCACCGACGTCACCGCGGCCGCGATGATGCGGCTCAGCGGCTTCGAGGCGCTGGCGCGGACCGACCGCTTCGTGCTCGTGGCGCCGGAGAGCGTCGGGCCGACCTGGGACTCCGGCGACGGTTGCTGCGGCGTCCCCGCCCGCACCCACCTCGACGACCGGGGGTTCGTCGCCGCGGTCGTCGCCGATGTCCGCGCCCGGGTCGACATCGACCCGCGCCGCATCTACCTCGTGGGCTACAGCGCCGGCGGCAAGCTGTCCTACGACGTCGCCTGCGACCTGGGGGGCACGTTCGCCGCGACCGCGACCTATGGCGCCGGCCCGCAGCAGGCCTGCGCGCGACGGGTGCCGCACGCGGTCCTCGTCGGTTACGGCGACGACGACACCCTCGAGCCCATCGC
Organism: Candidatus Melainabacteria bacterium; assembly: GCA_903970495.1. GTDB lineage: Bacteria > Actinomycetota > Actinomycetes > Mycobacteriales > CAJCIY01 > CAJCIY01. Next base: position 3,898 of record CAJCIY010000053.1, read on the forward strand.
GGGCAAGCCGCACAACAGCCGCGGGCTGCACCAGCCGGCGGCGCTGACCGTGGCCGAGATGCGAGCGCTTGACCACTGCACCGACGTCGAGCAGGTGAGCACGGTCGGGCCCGCCACGGTCGACCGATGGGACGCGTGCACGGGCGGCACCGCCGTCGAGTACGTCCGCTGGGCCGACCAGACCCACCGCTTCCCGGCCGCCCCGCACGTCCCGGCGGACGCCACCGCGGCCACGCTGATGTGGCAGTTCTTCACCGAGCACGTCGGCACCGCCTCGGCCGCCCGGGCCACCTGAGCGGCTACAGCGCCTTCGTCAGCACGACGAACTCCAGGTCCTCGCGCTGCGGCGTGCCGTACCGCTCGTCGCCGTAGGGGAACGGCCGGGCCTCACCCGTACGCACGTACCCGCGCCGCTCGTAGAACGGGATGAGGTCGGTCCGCTGCGCGAGGACCGACCGGACGGCGCGGTCCGTCAGGT
>CAJCIY010000054.1 GCA_903970495.1 Candidatus Melainabacteria bacterium
GACCCGGTCCGGGAAACGGCTGACGCCACACCATCCGTTCAGGGAGACCGAGCTCAGCGCCGACGGCGCGAACCTCGTCCTTGAACAGCGAGCGCAGCGGCTCCACAAGCTTGAACTGCAGGTCCTCGGGCAGACCGCCGACGTTGTGGTGGCTCTTGATGTTCGCCGCGCCGGTGCCGCCGCCGGACTCGACCACGTCGGGGTAGAGCGTCCCCTGGACGAGGAACTCGACGTCGCCGCCGGCGGCGATCTCGCGGGCGGCGCCCTCGAAGGCCCGGATGAACTCCCGGCCGATGATCTTGCGCTTCTGCTCCGGGTCGCTGACCCCGTCGAGCGCCGCGAGGAACGTGTCGGCCACGTCGACGACGTGCAGGTCGACGCCGGTCGCGGCCACGAAGTCACGCTCGACCTGTTCGGCCTCGCCGGCGCGCAGCAACCCGTGGTCGACGAAGACGCAGGTGAGCTGGTCGCCGACCGCGCGCTGCACGAGGGCCGCGGCGACCGCGGAGTCGACGCCCCCGGACAGCCCGCAGATCACGCGCTTCCCGCCGACCTGGGCGCGTACGGCCTCGACCTGCTCGGCCAGCACGTTGGCGGTGGTCCAGTCGGGCGCGATGCCCGCGACGTCGCGCAGGAAGCGCTCGAGGACCTGCTGCCCGTACGGGGTGTGGTGGACCTCGGGGTGGTACTGCACTCCCGCCATCTGCCGGCTGAGGTCTTCGAAGGCGGCGATGGGCGCGCCCTGGCTCGAGGCGGTGACGGTGAAGCCGGCAGGTGGCTCGGTGCACTCGTTGCCGTGCGACATCCAGACCTGCTGCGTTGCAGGCGTTCCCGCGAGCAGCGTGCCGCCGCCACCGTCGACGCTCAACGTGGTGCTGCCGTACTCGCTGCCGCCGGTGTCGGCGACCGTGCCGCCGAGTGCCTGCGCCATCAGCTGGAATCCGTAGCAGATCCCGAGCACCGGGACGCCGGCGTCGAACAGCGCCGGGTCGATCGACGGCGCGCCCTCGGCGAAGACCGACGACGGCCCACCCGACAGCACGATCGCCGCTGGACCCTTCGCGAGCATGTCCTCGACCGGCATCGTGCTGGGCACGATCTCCGAGAAGACCTTGGCCTCGCGTACGCGCCGGGCGATGAGCTGCGCGTACTGGGCGCCGAAGTCGACGACCAGGACCGGATGGGCGTCGGGGGTGTCTGCCACCCCACGGAGCGTATCGCTACGCCCTGACGTCAGGCGGTGACCTCGACGCCCTTCCAGAAGGCGACGTGGCCGGCGATCTCGGCGGCCGCGTCCTTCGGGGTCGGGTAGTACCAGGCGGCATCGGTGTTGGTCTTGCCGTCGACGCTCACCGAGTAGTAGGACGCGGTGCCCTTCCACGGGCAGACGCTCGTGGTGTCGGTCTCGGTGAGCACGCCGGGCGCGACCGAGGCGAGCGGGAAGTAGTGGTTGCCCTCGACGACGACCGTGTCGTCGGAGGTCGCGATGATCTCGCCGTTCCAGGTGGCTGTGGCCATGAGGTGCTCCTTGCTTCAGGTGACGGAGCAGCGGTTGCGCTGCGACCCGTGTCACCGGCCGAACCCCCCGGAGCGGCGCGGTTGTTCCTCGCTGGCAGGATCGGGGTCATGAGCCTCCTCGACACCCCGATCGCCACCCTCGACGGCGAGCCGTCCGACCTCGGCCGCATCACCGAGGGCAAGGCCGCCCTTGTCGTCAACGTCGCCTCGAAGTGCGGCCTGACGCCGCAGTACTCCAAGCTCGAGGCGCTGCAGGAGCAGCTCGCGGGCAAGGCGTTCACCGTCGTCGGCATCCCGTGCAACCAGTTCGGCGGGCAGGAGCCCGGGACGGCGCAGGAGATCGCGGAGTTCTGCTCGGCGACGTACGGGGTCACCTTCCCGATGACCGAGAAGGTCGAGGTCAACGGCCCGGGGCGTCACCCGCTCTACGACGCGCTGACCAAGACCGCCGACGCCGAGGGCGTCGACGGCGACATCCGCTGGAACTTCGAGAAGTTCCTGGTGTCGAAAGACGGGTCGATCGTCGCGCGCTTCGGCCCGCGCACGGAGCCGGACGACCCCGAGCTCACCGCCGCGATCGACGCCCTCGTCGGCTAGGACCCGTTCCTTACCGCGGGGGGTGGCGTTGGTGGTGCGAATGCGTCACATCTGACGCCTTTCCACATACATATTGTGGAATCAGCGGACGGCGAGCTCGACCTTCTGGAACTCCTTGAGCCCCGAGTAGCCCGTCAGGGCCATGGCGGTTCGCAGCCCACCCGCGAGGTTGGTGCGGCCGTCGTCGCGGTCGGTCGGCCCGAGCAGGATCTCCTCGAGCGACGCGATAGGCGGCGTCTCCACGCGCGAGCCGCGGGGCAGCTCGCCGTGGTATGAGCCGGCGCCCCAGTGCCAGCCGAGGCCGGGCGCCGACGCCGCGTGGGCGAGGGGTGAGCCGAGCATGACGGCGTCGGCGCCGCACGCCACCGCCTTCGCCACATCGCCGCCGGTGCTCATGCCGCCGTCGGCGATGACGTGGACGTACCGGCCGCCGCTCTCGTCGAGGTAGTCCCGCCGCGCTCCCGC
>CAJCIY010000055.1 GCA_903970495.1 Candidatus Melainabacteria bacterium
AGCACAAGGGCACGGCCGCGGGCGTACGCGTCTACGACGAGTACGCCCACAACCCGCCGAAGGTCGCGGCGGCGCTGACGGCGGCGCGCGTCGTGGCCGGCAGCGGCCGGCTGGTGGTGGTGTTCCAGCCGCACCTGTTCAGCCGTACCGCCGACTTCGCGTTCGAGTTCGGGCAGGCGCTGGGCCTCGCCCACGAGGTCGTGGTCCTCGACGTGTACGCCGCCCGCGAGGACCCCGTCCCGGGGGTCTCCGGCGCGCTCGTGGCCGGCGCGATCCCGCTGCCGCCCAGCAACGTCCACTTCGAGCCGAGCATGGCGGCGGCGACCGAGCTGGTCGCGCGGATCGCCCGCGACGGCGACCTGGTCATGACGGTCGGTGCGGGCGACGTGACGCTGCTGGGCCCGGAGATCCTGGCCCGGCTCAGCGCGCGGTGACCGCCCTGGAGGCGTGGACGCCCGCCGCCGGCGCCGCGCTGCTCGACGAGGTCGCCGCCGCGTGTGCGGCCGCCGGCCTCGCCGTCGAGCGCGACCACCCGCTGGCGCGCCAGACGACTCTCGGCGTCGGCGGACCGGCCGGCCTGTACGTCGAGTGCGCCGACGCCGACGAGGTGGCGGTGCTCGCCCGGTCGCTCGGCGAGGCGCCGCTGTTCGTGCTCGGCAAGGGCAGCAACACCCTCGTCGGCGACGGCGGCATCGACGCGGTCGTGGTCAAGCTCGGCGCCGGCCTCAAGTGGTATTCCGCTGACCGCTACGTCGTCTCCGCTGGTGCTGGGACCGCGATGCCCGCGCTTGCCGCCTGGGTCGCCGGCGCCGGCTTGACCGGGCTCGAGTTCGCGGCGGGCATACCGGCGACGGTCGGGGGATCGGTACGGATGAACGCCGGTGCCCACGGCGGCGAGGTCGCGGCCCGGCTGCTGTCGGTCGATGTCGTCCTCCCGGGCACGGGGGAGCAGCGGTCGCTGACCCCCGACGAGCTCGGGTTCGGCTACCGCCGTTCGGCGCTGCCGCCGCGCTCGGTGGTCGTCGCCACACGGTGGCAGCTCGAGCCCGACGACCCGGAGGCGATCCGTGGCCGGCTCGACGAGCTGCGCGCCTGGCGCCGGCGTACGCAACCGCTCCGCGAGCGCAACTGCGGCTCGGTCTTCGCCAACCCGCCCGGCGACTCCGCGGGCCGGCTCATCGAGGCCGCCGGGCTGAAGGGGTTCGCCGTCGGCGGCGCGCGGGTCTCGGAGAAGCACGCCAACTTCGTGGTGGCCGGGCCGGGCACCCGCGCGGCGGACGTGCGCGAGCTCATCGGCGCGGTTCGCGCCCGCGTGCAGGAGTCTGCAGGCGTCCTGCTCGAACCCGAGGTACGCCTGGTCGGCACGTTCGGCTGAGACCGGACAAGGTCCGTCGCTCGCCGCGCCGACGTACGGGTTGACCGGGCCGCCGGTGTCTCTCTACGGTGTCGACCAGCAGCACAGGTTGACATAACTATAACCGTCTGGTTGACGTCGAGGGTTGTGCGACAGCCGGGTCGACGGTGCCTTCCCCGCACCGCCGCCCCGGCGCCCCGCACGGCATCCGGCCGGCCGGACGCGCTGCGGATCAGCAGCCCAGCCGTACCCGACCGGAAGGCCCGCACGTGCCCTCACCGCAGAACTACCTGGCCGTCATCAAGGTGGTCGGGATCGGCGGCGGCGGGGTCAACGCCGTGAACCGGATGATCGAGGCGGGCCTGAAGGGCGTCGAGTTCATCGCCGTCAACACCGACGCCCAGGCGCTGCTCATGAGCGACGCCGACGTGAAGCTCGACATCGGCCGGGAGCTCACCCGCGGCCTCGGCGCGGGCGCCGACCCCGAGGTCGGGCGGCAGGCAGCCGAGGACCACCGCGAGGAGATCGAGGAGGTGCTCAAGGGCGCCGACATGGTCTTCGTCACCGCCGGCGAGGGTGGCGGCACCGGCACCGGCGGCGCCCCCGTCGTGGCCAACGTCGCCCGCGGGCTCGGCGCCCTGACCATCGGTGTCGTCACGCGGCCGTTCACCTTCGAGGGACGTCGTCGCGCCGAGCAGGCGGTCCGCGGTGTGGAGCAGCTGCGCGCCGAGGTCGACACCCTGATCGTCATCCCGAACGACCGGCTCCTCGAGGTGAGCGACCGCAACGTCTCGGTGCTCGACGCGTTCGCCTCCGCCGACCTGGTGCTGCTCTCGGGCGTCGAGGGGATCACGAACCTCATCACGACGCCCGGACTGATCAACCTCGACTTCGCCGACGTCAAGACGGTCATGGCCGGCGCCGGCACCGCGCTGATGGGCATCGGCAACGCCCGGGGCGAGGACCGCGCGTCGATCGCCGCGGAGATGGCGGTCGCGAGCCCGCTGCTCGAGGCGAGCATGGAGGGGGCGCACGGCGTCCTCATCAGCATCAGCGGCGGCAGCGACCTCGGCCTGTTCGAGATCAACGCCGCGGCCGAGCACGTCACCGACGCCGCGCACCCCGATGCCAACGTCATTTTCGGCACCGTGATCGACGACGCCCTCGGCGACGAGGTGCGCGTCACGGTCATCGCCGCCGGGTTCGACGGCGGTGCGCCGAAGACCCGGACCGAGCGGCCGACGACGGCGCGCTCGACCGCCACCCCAGCGCCGGCCGCCGCGCCCGAGCCGACCCCGGCGCCGACGGTCACGCACGTCTTCCGCGACGACAGCCTCGCCGCGCCGGAGCCCGAGCCACGGGTGACCACGCGGCCGATCCCCCGCGTCGAGCGGCGCCCGGTCGTGTTCGACGACGACGAGCTCGACGTACCCGACTTCCTGAAGTAGGCGTGCGCGGCGAGGTCCTCGACGCCGGCTTTCCCGACGGCGTCCGCGGCGTCTTCACGACTCGGACAAGTGGCCTCGGGGCGTTCTCCGCCCAGCCAGGTGAGGACCGAGCCACGCTCCGGCCCTCGAAGAGCCGCTGGCCGATTCGGCGTCGGCGGATGTCGCGTAAGGCAGCTCGCGCCAACCGGACGCTTCTGCTCCTGGAGCACGGGCGGCCCGCGCTGCGAGTGATCGGCGCCGAGCAGGTGCACGGCACCGGGGTCGCCGTGGTCACGGGATCGACCCCCGATGACGTCGACGGCGTCGACGCGCTCGTCGCGGCGCAGCCTGGTTCCGCTCTCCTCGTCGTGGCGGCGGACTGCATGCCGGTGCTGTTCGCCGACGTGGAGGCTGGTGTCGTCGCGGCGGCCCATGCCGGCCGGCCCGGTCTGGTTGCCGGCGTGCTGCAGGCGACCGTCACCGCGATGGTCGGGCAGGGCGCCGACCCGACCCGCGTCACCGCGGTGGTCGGTCCGAGCATCTGCGGTCGCTGCTACGAGCTGCCGGCCGCCATGGTCGGCGAGCTGGACGAGCGGCTGCCCGGCCTCGCAGCGACGACGTCCTGGGGTACGCCGTCGATCGACCTGCGTACCGGGGCCGGCCTCGCGCTGGCCGAGGTGGGCGTCGCCGACGTCCGGCACGTCGGCGGCTGCACGTTCGAGCAGCCCGAGCGCTTCTTCTCCTACCGCCGGGACGGCACGACCGCCCGCCACGGCGGGCTCGTCGCGCTGACCGGGTCGGCCCGGTGACGGCTGCCGAGCGCCTCACCGCGGTCCACGACCGGATCGCGGCTGCGGCGACCGCGGCCGGCCGCGACCCGGCCGAGGTCGGGCTGGTCGCCGTCAGCAAGTACCACCCCGCGGCTGCCGTCCGCGACCTCGCCGCCGCCGGCCAGACCACGTACGCCGAGAGCCGCGCGCAGGACCTCGCCGCCAAGCGGGCCGAGCTCGCCGACCTCGACCTCCGGTGGCACTTCGTCGGCCGGCTGCAGACCAACAAGGCCAAGGCCGTCGCCGCCGTGGCCGACCTCGTGCACTCGCTCGACCGCGCCGCCCTCGTGCGCCCGCTGGCGCGCGGCGCCGAGAGCCGGCCGGCGCCGCTGCCGGTGCTGCTGCAGGTCAGCCTCGACGACGACCCGGACCGCGGCGGCGCCCCGGCCGGCGACCTGCCGGCGCTGGCCGCCCTGGTGGCCGCCGAGCCGACGCTCGCCCTGGCCGGGGTGATGGCGGTGGCCGTACCCGGGCTCGACCCGCGACCGCAGTTCGACCGGCTGGCCGCGCTCGCCGCTGCGCTCCGCCGCGAGCACCCCTCGGCGAGCGCCGTCTCGGCCGGCATGTCGGGCGATCTCGAGGCCGCCGTCGCCGCGGGCGCGACGCTGGTCCGGGTCGGCACCGCGCTGTTCGGCGGGCGCTGACGATCACGTCGTGTCGCGGGCGCGGCCCCGCGGCCGGCGACGGTACGCTCGCCTCATGGCGGGACGACTGCGCACCATGGCGCTCTACCTCGGCCTCGTCGACGACGACGAGCAGGACGAGTACTACGACGACGGGTACGACGACACCGCGCACGACGCGCGTGACGTCGAGCTCACCACCTCGCCGGTCTCACCGCGCCACCAGGCGCACGCACCGGTCGCCCCCGTCGCACCGATCGGCCGCCGGGCCGCACCGCCGACCGTGCGCCACGAGACACACCAGGAGCCGCGGTACGTCCCGGCTCCGGCCCCGTCCAGCGAGTACCGGATCACGACGCTGCAGCCCCGCACCTACAACGAGGCCCGCACCATCGGCGAGCACTTCCGCGAGGGCGTGCCCGTGATCATCAACCTGACGGAGATGGACGACGCCGACGCCAAGCGGCTCGTCGACTTCGCGGCCGGCCTGATCTTCGGTCTGCACGGCTCGATCGAGCGGGTCACCGCCAAGGTGTTCCTGCTCTCGCCGAGCAACGTCGAGGTCTCCGCAGAAGACAAGGCCAGGCTCGTCCAGAGCGGCTTCTTCAACCAGTCCTGAGGCAGCGCACCCATGGGCCACACCGCCGTCGGCACCGTTCTGTACTACGTCTTGCTCGCGTTCCTCATCCTGATGCTGATCCGCGGTGTCATGAGCTGGGTCCTCGCGTTCTCCTCCTACCGGCCCGCCGGCGGGGTGGCCGTGGTGCTGGAGGTCGCGTACTCGGTGACCGACCCGGTCATCCGGCCGCTCGACCGGATCCTGCCGCCGGTCCGGATCGGCCGCGCCGCGATCTCGCTCACCTATCCGATCGTGTGGATCGCGACGCTGATCCTGATGCAGGTCGTGCAGAAGCTGTGACGGCCGTTCCGACCTCACCCCGCTGCGCGACCCCCTCGTCACCGCCTTGGAGCCCCCCGTGCCGTTGAGCCCGCAGGACGTGCGCAACAAGCTGTTCACCCCGGTCCGGTTCAAGCCCGGGTACGACGAGGACGAGGTCGACGCGTTCCTCGACGAGGTCGAGGCCGAGCTCACCCGGCTGGCCGGCGAGATCGAGCAGCTGCAGGCCGGTGGCCACGGTGTCGGCCACGCCGGGTCGGACAGCGGCGACGTGCAGGCCCAGCTCGACGCCGTACGGGCCGAGGCCGACGAGCGCGCCCGCGCGAACCTGCAGGAGGTCGAGCGGCGCTACGCCGAGCAGCTCGCCGCGCTCCGGGCCGAGTCCGACGCGCAGCTCGCCGCGCTCCAGTCGGGCCCCCGGCACGACGGTCACGACATCCCCGTGCCGTCGAGCGGACTCGACGTGTCGGAGATCGAGCTGCGGGTCGCCGAGGCCCGCCGGCAGGGACACGCCGAGCTCGAGCAGCAGCTCGCCGCGCTCACCGCCCAGCTGCAGCAGGCGCAGGGGCAGCTGCAGCTCGCGAACCAGCAGGCGAGTGCGGCGGCGGCCGAGGTCGAGCGGCTGCGCGCCGAGCAGGCCGCCGCGCCGGTTGCGGCCTCCACGAGCGGTGTGAGCGAGGAGACGCTCCGACGCACCCTGCTGCTCGCACAGCGCACTGCCGACGAGGCGGTGTCCGAGGCCCGTGAGGAGGCCGCCAACATCGTCTCCTCCGCGCGGACGGAGGCCGAGGACACCGCGCGGACCGCAGCCGCCGAGCACGCGGCGGTCACCCGCCAGCGCGAGGCCGACCACGCCGCAGCGATCGCCCGCGGCCGGGCCGAGCACGACCTGCTCGTCGGCAAGCTCGAGGAGCTGCGGTCGTTCGAGCGCGACTACCGGAGCCGACTGCGCGCCTACCTGCACCTGCAGCTGCGCGACCTCGAGGCGGGGGCGCCCGAGCCGTCGGTTGCCGTC
>CAJCIY010000056.1 GCA_903970495.1 Candidatus Melainabacteria bacterium
GCGTTGCCGTCGGCGTCGACCTCGGGCGTACGCACGTGCGGGCCGCCCTCGTCGACAGCGGCCAGCGGGTGCTCGCCGAGGAGGTGGTGCGCTTCGACGTCACCGGCGACGCCGACGGCGCGGTCGCGACCGCCGGCCGGCTGGTCACCGCGGTGCTGCGGACGGCCAGGTCGCAGCCGGCCCGCGTGCTAGGCATCGGTCTCGGCCTGCCCGCACCGCTCGACGCCGACGGGTGCGTCGGCGCCTCGAACATCCTGCCGGGCTGGGTCGGCCGTGCCCCCGCCGAGGAGCTCGCCGCCCTGACCGGCATCCCGACCCGGGCCGAGAACGACGCCAACCTCGGCGGTCTCGCCGAAGCGCTGTGGGGCGCCGGCCGCGAGCACCACCTGGTCGTCTACATCAAGGCCGCCTCAGGCATCGGCGCCGGCCTGGTCGTCGACGGGCTGGTCTACCGCGGCGCCTCGGGGACGGCCGGCGAGATCGGCCACACCGTCGTCTCGGAGTCCGGTCCGGTCTGCCGGTGCGGCAGCCGCGGGTGCCTCGAGATGGTGGCCGGCGGGCCGGCGCTGCTCGCCCGGCTGTCGGCGTCGGCGGCGCCGGTCCGGACGGTCGCCGAGCTCGTCGAGCGGGCCCGCGAGGGCGACCCGGACGCGCGCCGGGTACTCGCCGACGCCGGCGAGCACATCGGCCTGGCGGTCGCCAACCTCGTCAACCTCGTCAACCCCGGGCTGATCGTGGTCGGCGGCGAGCTCGGGCTGGCCGACGAGCTGGTCCTCACGACGCTGCGGGCCCGGGTGCAGCGGGCGTCGCTGCCGCCCTCGGCGCAGGCCGTCGCCGTCGTACCCGCCGTCCTGGGCGACCGGGCCGAGGCGCTCGGCGGCGCGCTGCTCGCGCTGCGGGAGACCCACCGCTTCGGTCTCGAACGCGCGGCCGCCATGCTGGCCGGGTGAGCCCCGACGTCCGCCGGACCGACAGCCGCTACGAGCTGCTCGAGGCCGGCGAGGTCGCCGCGTACGCGGACTACACCGACGACGGCACGACCGTCGAGATCCCGCACGTCGTCACCGACCCGGCCCATCGCGACCGCGGCCTGGCCACGGCGCTCGTCGCTGCCGCGTTCGCCGACCTCCGCGCGCGCGGCCGGCTCGTCGTCCCGTCGTGCCCGTTCGCCGCGGCGTTCGTGCGGTCGCACCCCGAGTGGGCGGATCTGGTGGCCTGATGGCCGACGGCTGGGACACCCCGGAACGGCTGGCGCTGCGGGCCTCCGCGCGGCGCTTCGCCGAGCGCGAGGTGGTGCCGCACCTCGCGCAGTGGGAGGACGACGGCCTGGTGCCGCGGTCGCTGCACCGGGCGTACGCGGCCGCCGGCCTGCTCGGCATCGGCTTCCCCGAGGCGGTCGGCGGTGAGGGCGGCGAGCCCATCGACAGCCTCCTCGTCGCCGAGGAGCTCATCCTCGCCGGCGCCTCCTCCGGGCTGTGCGCCGCCCTGCTGACCCACGGCATCGCGCTGCCGCACCTCGTCGCCGCAGCCGATCCCGGCCAGGTCGAGCGGTACGTCCGCCCTACCCTCGCCGGTGAGGCGATCGGCGCACTGGGGATCAGCGAACCCGACGCGGGCAGCGACGTCGCCGGGCTGCGCACCCGGGCGGTCCGCGACGGCGACCACTACGTCGTCGACGGCGCCAAGACGTACATCACCTCGGGGGTGCGCGCCGACTTCGTCACCCTGGCCGTACGCACCGGCGGTCCGGGAGCGCACGGCATCTCGCTGCTCGTGGTCGACAAGGGCACGCCCGGCTTCGGCGTCTCGGCGCCGCTGCGCAAGATGGGGTGGCAGTGCTCGGACACCGCGACGCTCAGCTTCGACGGCGTACGCGTCCCGGCGGCCAACCTCGTCGGCGCACCCGAGACCGGCTTCGCGCAGATCATGACGCAGTTCGCGAGCGAGCGGCTCGGGCTCGCGGTGCAGGCGGTCGCCACGGCGCAGCGCAGCCTGGACCTGACGCTCCGCTGGTGCCGCGACCGCGAGACCTTCGGCCGGCCGCTCGTGACCCGGCAGGTCGTCCGCCACCGGCTCGTGGACATGGCGCGGACCGTCGACGTCGCCCGCACGTACCTCCGCGACGTCGCCGCGCGCTGGGTCGCGGGCGAGGACGTCTGGGCCAAGGTCGCGTACGCCAAGAACACCGCCGTCGCGGCCTGCGACGAGGTCGTCGACGCGGCGGTGCAGCTGCACGGTGGCATGGGCTACCTGCGCGAGAGCGAGGTCGAGCGGCACTACCGCGACAGCCGCATCCTCGGGATCGGCGGCGGCACCACCGAGATCATGAACGAGATCGCCGCGAAGCTGCTCCTCGGCTGACCGCTTGCAGCGCAGCGGGTTCCGGGCCTAGGTTGCTGACTATGGACACCAAGAGCCAGCCGGTCGACCGCGAGGCGTGGGGCGAGCAGCGGACGAAGACCGTCACCTGGTACGACCCGCACGCGCTGGCCGCGGCCGGGCGCAGCATGCCCGGCCTGGACTACCTGCGGGCGATCATGACCGGTGAGCTGCCGGCCGCACCCATCGCTGCGCTGTTCGGCACCCGCCCCGTCCGGGTCGAGCCGGGCAGCGTCACCTTCGCCTGCACGCCGGACGAGAGCGCGTACAACCCGATCGGGGTCGTGCACGGCGGACTGGTCTGCACGCTGCTCGACTCCGTCGTCGGTTGCGCGGTGCACACGACGCTGCCCGCCGGCACCGGCTACACGAGCACCTCGCTCACCGTGAACTACCTGCGCGCGGTGACGCACGAGAGCGGCGAGCTGCACGCCGAGGGCCACGTCACCAAGGCCGGGCGGCGGATGGCGTTCGCCGACGCGACCGTCGTCGACGGCCAGGGGAAGATCGTCGCGACCGCGACCGGCAGCTGCCTGGTCTTCCCCCACTGACCCGGCGCAGACCGACCGACGAGGCCTCACCGCCGCGACGCGGTCGCGGCGGCGAGGAGATCGTCCGGGGTGGTCAGTCGGTCTCGACCGTGAAGTCCCAGGCGACCGGGCTGAGCTTGCCGCCCGGCTCCCAGTGCAGCAGCCCCTCGCCGGTGGGCATCTGCGCCCGCATCGCGAACGTGACCTTCGTGCCCTTGGTGACCTTCGAGGGGATGGGCGCCTCGCCCTGGGTCGGGCTCATGGGGTAGAGGCGGCCGACGTCGTCGACGGCGCTGAAGTCCCGCAGCGCCACCGGCACCGAGCCCTTCTCCCCGACCACGGTGACGGTCCAGGTGACGTAGGAGATCTGCGGCTCGGGGTCGAGCCCCTGACCCGGCGTCGCCGGGCCGACCGCGGTGATCAGCGCGTCACCGCTGGCGAGGTGGACGTCGACCGTGTCGCCCTGCGAGGCGTAGTCGGGCTGGGCATCGGTCGCGACGACGACGTGGTGCGGGTCGGTGTGGAGCGTCGAGGGCGGCAGGAACTTCGGGTAGCCGCCGTAGTGCGAGGAGCTGTGGGACGCGCCGCACGCGCTGGCGGCGAGCGTGATGCCCGCCGCCAGCGCCGCAGCTGCTCCTGCCCTCACGCCGCCGCCACGCGCTTCCGGCGGCGACGCCGGACCGTGAGGGCGGTGCCACCGGCCGCGAGCGCCACCAGCGGCAGCCCGATCGCGAGCGGTGCCTCCGGGAGCGCCGGACTCGGGGTCGACCCGGCCGGGTTGGTGAACACGTCGTTCCCGAAGACGGTCAGGCCCTTCTGGGCGGCGTACCCGATGTGCCCGAGGCCGTCGAGACCACCGCTGACCGAGCCCACTCCCGGAGCGAGCTTCGCGGTGTCGGTGCCCGCGGACACGTCGAACAGGTCCTCCATCGTCCGCAACCAGCTGTAGTGGTTGTAGTCGACGCTCGAGACCGAGCCCGGACGGATGTACGGGCTGATCAGCACGCTGCCGGTCTCACCGCCGCCGGGGGTGGCGTCGGTGGCGTCGTACAGCGGGTCCTGCGTCAACGTCTCGGCCGCGAGCGTGATCTTCGTGACCGGGCTGGTCAGCGTGACCGGCGTGCCGTTGCCGTCGACCAGCTGGAACGATCCCGCGACGGCGGTGTCGGTCGGCGACGTGGCGGTCTTGCCCACGTCGGTGACCTGGCCGACGTACACGTTGCTCGGGAAGCCGGGGTCCGTCGTGTCGGTGACGGCCCGACCGGTGTCGAGCTCGGTGATGCTGCTGTCCGTCACGATCGACCCGTCGGTGCCGGTCACCGTGTCGTTGCGGGCACCGGGCGTGCTGCCCGACCCGCCGCGGACGATGCCGGGTACGCAGCCCGCGGGCTCGGGCGGACTGACCGAGGTGCACGCCGGCGGCCGGTCGATGAAGGCGTTGTTGCCGTCACCGGGCGTGAGCTGCTGACCGGCGGAGTTCGTGCTCAGGGTCGAGTTCGGTCCCTCCGGCTGGCTGGCGACGTTCTTGCCGTCGATGTTCTCGCCGGCCTGGTCGGCCTTGATGCCGGCGACCGCGCCCGGCTTGTCGGTGGCCGTGGGGCCGTAGTTGTCGGCGTTGTAGAAGCTGTTGCCGCTGTAGGTGAACGGCGGGTTGCCCTCGTCGAACGTGACGTCGATCAGGCCACCGTCCTTGAACGCGGGCGACTGCTCGATCATCGGGATGTACCACTTGAGGAACAGGTCGGAGGCGTACAGGCCGCCCGTGTAGTTGATGGGTGTCGAGTTCTCCGGGTCGCTGCCGACCGAGGCGAGCGGGTTGCCGTTGCTGTCGAACGCACCGGACAGGTTGTTGCCCTTGCAGACCGCGTCGTGGGCGTCCGAGCAGTTGTCCGGCGTGATCCAGCTGAAGTCCGGGGTCGTCGCCTCGGACTGCAGGTCGTGGTAGAGCCCCTCGGTCGGGGAGTCCAGGTTCGCGATGTGGGCGGCGTCGCAGTCCGTGCCGCCGCCGACCGGCACCGTGGTCGCGCCGCCGGCGGTGCTGGCGTCGCCGGTCGTGGCGGTGGACGTGCCGTCGAGCAGCGAGTGGAACCACGGGAACGGGAAGTGCTTGGCGACGTACTGGTCGTTCGCCTGCGCCCCCGTGAAGCTCGTGACGCCCGGGTACGCCGTCGGGTTGCTGGTCTGCGTCGGGTTGGTCGTCGGGTTGTTCGCCGGGGTGCCTGGGCCGCCGCAGAGCGCGCCCTCGCGCTCGGTGGTCGGGGTCTCGCCCGGGTCCATCGCGCCCTCGAGGTCCTGGGCGTAGCCCTTCCAGGTCTTGCCGGCTGCGTCCAGCTGGTTGAACAGCGTCGGGGTGTCGCTCGGGTAGACGCAGCCGTTCTGCCCGTCGGGCGCGTTCGCCCCGGCCTTCGACAGCACCTGCCCGTAGTTCGACGTCATGCCGAGCCCACCGGTCTTGATGATGGTGTCGTTAGCGCCGAAGTCGTCGTACGCCTTGTCGCAGTCCTCCTGCGTGTCCTCCTCGGCCGCCTGGCCGGAGACGAGCGCCTCGTAGTTGTCCTGGCTCGAGTGCCCGGTGCCGTAGTAGTTCTTCAGCAGGACGCCCTGCTGCGGCAGGGTCTGCCACAGGTAGCTGTTCTTGTTCAGGCCGGAGAAGGTCGCGTCGTACGACTTGTTCTCCAGGATGATCAGCCAGACGTGCTTGATGGACCCGGGCGCGAGGCCGGTGTCGTCGGAGCTGGTGAGCTGCACGCTCGACGGGATCGTCGGGCTGGTCCCGGCGGCGCGGGCCGAGGTGGTGGTCGCAACGGAGCCGCCGACGACGGCGGCACTGACGGTGAGGGCGGCGAGGACGACGGAGGTCCTCCGGCGGGCGCGGATTCGCATGGGGTAGGTCTAGGAGCACCAGGCGCCCGGAGGCCGACCCGCGGGCGGCGCCCCGGCCACCGCCAGGTGAACAGACGGTGCGACTGCCGATAGCTCTCGGCTATCGCGTGGAAGGCATGTCGCTCTTGGACGGATCGGCGATGGCGGCCTACCGTTTCCGCGTGGCTCTCACGCTGGGCGCTCGGCCCACCCCGATCGTCGCGCTGTGGACGACGTCCGTCGGCAAGAAGGCCGTCATGGCGTCCACCGGCCTGCTGATGGTCCTGTTCCTCCTGCTGCACATGCTCGGCAACCTGAAGATCTTCTTCGGCCCGGCGGACTTCAACAGCTACGCCGGGTACCTGCGCCGCATCGGCGAGCCGGTCCTGCACGGCGCCTGGTACCTCTACATCCAGCGCGTCGTCCTCGGGCTGGCGGTGATCCTCCACTTCACGGCCGCGTACCAGCTCAGCCGTCGCGACCAGAAGGCCCGGCCGACCAAGTACGTGCACGCCACCGGGGCGCAGAAGAACAGCTTCGCGACGCACACCATGCGGTGGGGCGGGGTGATCCTGCTGCTGTTCATCGTCTGGCACCTGCTCGACCTGTCGGCCGGTGTCGCCAACCCGCACTACGTGGACGGCAACGTCTACGGCAACGTCGTCGCCGATTTCACGCACTGGTGGCCGAACGTCATATACATCGTCGCGATGCTGGCGCTGGGGCTGCACATCAACCACGGCTTCTGGAGCGCGGCCAACACGCTGGGCTACAGCAACGCCCGCCGGCAGGCGGCGATCCGCGTCGTCGGCTCGACGCTCGCCGTCGTGATCACCCTCGGGTTCCTCGCAGTACCCATCGCCGTCATGGCGGGATTGGTGCGCTGACATGTCCAGTGACACGACCACTGCTCCGCAGACCACCCGGCCCGACGTGCCCACCGGGGTCGCCGAGAACAGCGACCTGTTCGTCGCGGGAACCAAGCTCGTCGACACCAAGGCCCCGAAGGGCCCCATCGAGTCGCGGTGGGACACCCGCAAGTTCGAGGCCAAGCTGGTCAACCCGGCCAACCGCCGCAAGCACAAGATCATCGTCGTCGGCACCGGCCTGGCCGGCGGCTCGGCCGGCGCGACGCTCGCCGAGCAGGGCTACCACGTCACGCAGTTCTGCTTCCAGGACTCGCCGCGGCGCGCGCACTCCGTCGCGGCGCAGGGCGGCATCAACGCGGCGAAGAACTACCGCAACGACGGCGACTCGGTCTACCGCCTGTTCTACGACACGGTGAAGGGCGGCGACTTCCGGTCGCGGGAGTCCAACGTCTACCGGCTCGCGCAGATCTCGACGCAGATCATCGACCAGTGCGTCGCCCAGGGCGTGCCCTTCGCCCGCGAGTACGGCGGTCTGCTCGACACCCGCTCGTTCGGTGGCGTGCAGGTCCAGCGCACCTTCTATGCCCGCGGCCAGACCGGGCAGCAGCTCCTGATGGGCGCCTACCAGGCGCTGGAGCGGCAGATCGCGGCGGGCAACGTCGAGATGCACGTCCGCACCGAGATGCTCGACCTCATCGTCGTCGACGGGAAGGCGCGCGGGATCGTCGCGCGCGACCTGGTCACCGGCAAGGTCGACACGTACATGGCCGACGCGGTCGTGCTCGCCAGCGGCGGCTACGGCAACGTCTTCTACCTCTCGACCAACGCCAAGGGCAGCAACGCCTCGGCGGCGTGGCGGGCCCACAAGCGCGGCGCGTACTTCGCGAACCCCTGCTTCACCCAGATCCACCCGACCTGCATCCCGCGCAGCGGCGAGCACCAGGGCAAGCTCACCCTGATGAGCGAGTCGCTGCGCAACGACG
>CAJCIY010000057.1 GCA_903970495.1 Candidatus Melainabacteria bacterium
CGCACGCTCATGCCCACCGACAGCTGCTCGCCGTCGACCGCGGGCCGCGCCTGACCGTCGGCCGTGACGACCTGGACGCCCGGACCGGCCGTGCGCAGCGTCGTGACCGCGTCGGCCGCCCGGCCGCCGCAGCCGGCAGCCAGGGCGGCCGCCAGCACAGCGAGGGCGAGCAGCAGCGGGCGACACGGGACGGTGACGCCGCGGTGGTGCCGGTGTGCACCCCGCGCCGTGGTACGGGCCATGCCGTCAGGATCGGAACGGGTCGCTATCTAGAACAGAGCCGGATGGGCGATCTACGGGACGGGGATGCCGTTCGTCCGCGCCCAGGCGTACAGCTCCGCGACGGCGGCGTCCTCGGGGAGCGGACCGCGCTCGGTGCGCAGCTCGAGCAGGTGGGCGCGCGCCCTGCCGACGAGCGGGCCGGGCGGTAGCCCGAGCAGCGCCATGATCCGCTCGCCGTCGAGGTCGGGGCGCAGCCGCCCGAGCTCCTCCTCGGCCGCGAGCTCCTCGATCCGGGCCTCGAGGTCGTCGTACGCGGCCGACAGCCGCGCTGCCTTGCGCGCGTTGCGGGTGGTGCAGTCGCTGCGCGTCAGGACGTGCAGGCGGGGCAGCTCCTCGCCGGCGTCGCGGACGTAGCGGCGCACCGCGCTGTCGGTCCACGCCGCCTCGCCGTACCCGTGGAAGCGCAGGTGCAGGAAGACCAGGTCGGCGACCGCCCGGACGACGTCCTTCGGGAACCGCAGGGCCCGCAGCCGGTCCTTCACCAACCGCGAGCCGACGCGGTCGTGGTCGAGGAACGAGACCCGGCCACCGGGCAGCTCGCGCTTGGTCGCGGGCTTCCCGATGTCGTGCAGCAGCGCCGCGAGGCGCAGCACCAGGTCCGGCCCACCGCCCGGCAGGCGACCCTCGAGGGCGACCGCCTGCTCCAGGACGGTGAGGCTGTGCCGGTAGACGTCCTTGTGCTGGTGGTGCTCGTCGATCGAGAGCCGCAGCGCCGGCAGCTCGGGCAGCACCACGTCGGCCAGGCCGGTGTCGACCAGCAGCTCGAGCCCCGCCACGGGATCCTCGGCGAGCAGCAGCTTGCCGAGCTCGTCGCGGATGCGCTCGGCGGCGACGATCTCCAGCCGCGGTGCCAGCTCGGCCATCGCGGCGAGCAGCTCGTCGTCGGGCTGCAGTCCCAGCTGCGCCGCGAAGCGGGCCGCGCGCAGCATCCGCAGCGGGTCGTCGGAGAACGACTCGGTCGCCGCCGCCGGCGTCCGCAGCCGCCCGAGCTCGAGGTCCGCGAGGCCGCCGAACAGGTCGACGAACACCTGCTGCGGCAGCGACACCGCCATCGCGTTGACCGTGAAGTCCCGGCGCAGGAGGTCGCCCTCGAGGGTGTCGCCGTACTCGACGGCCGGGTTGCGCGACCGCGGGTCGTAGGACT
Organism: Candidatus Melainabacteria bacterium; assembly: GCA_903970495.1. GTDB lineage: Bacteria > Actinomycetota > Actinomycetes > Mycobacteriales > CAJCIY01 > CAJCIY01. Next base: position 1,427 of record CAJCIY010000057.1, read on the forward strand.
CGGACCGGTAGGTGGTGACCTCGCACGCGACGCCCTCGAGGTGCAGCCCGACGGTGCCGAAGGCGATGCCCACGTCCCAGGTCGCAGCACCGAGCCCCGCCGCCAGCGCCAGGACCTGCTCGGGTCGGGCGTCGGTCGTGAAGTCGAGGTCGGGGGTCGCGGCGGCCCGGTCGAGCAGCAGGTCGCGGACCGAGCCTCCGACGAGGTGCAGCGCGTACCCGGACTCGGCGAAGGCTGCGCCCAGCCGGAGCGCGGCGGAGGGGATCACGAGCCGGCCCGCGACGACGCGCTCGGCGTCATCGCGAGGTGCCCGGAGCTCGATCGTCGCCACGGGCCCTGAGGGTACGGGCGGACACGCCCGGCCGGTCGCGGCGAGGCCCGGGGACACCGGTTGCGCTGTCTACGATCGCGGTATGTCCCCCCGCCCACAGCCGCCGTCGCGCCGGCGGGCGGAGACGGGCGGCGGCTCACCGCGACGGGTGGAGGAGACCTCGGCCGGCGGGCTCGTGCTGGACCACCGGGGTGACGGCGCCCAGGTCGTCCTCATCGGCCGGCTCGACCGTCGCGGCCGGCTGCTGTGGTCGCTCCCCAAGGGCCACGTCGAGTCCGGCGAGACGCAGGAGGACACGGCCGTCCGTGAGGTGGCCGAGGAGACCGGCATCCAGGGACGGGTGATCGGGCGGCTGGGCAGCATCGACTTCTGGTTCACCGCCGAGGGCCGCCGGGTCCACAAGACCGTCCACCACTTCCTGCTGCTCGCCACGGGCGGCGAGCTGTCCGACGCCGACGTCGAGGTGTCCGAGGTGGCGTGGGTGCCGCTGGAGCAGGCCGCCGAGAGGCTGGCGTACCCGACCGAACGGGAGCTGCTGACGCGGGTGCCGGCGGTCCTCGCGAAGTCCGCGTGACGCGCCGCCGGCGACCTCGCGGCGCCGCGCTCCTCGCGGCCCTGGCCCTGCTGCTCACGACCCTTGCCGTCCCCGCGCGGGCGGCGACCGCGCACGCGTCGACCGCCAGCGGCGTCACGCTCACCGTCACGTCGCTGACGCCGGTGGCCGCGACCGACGGGACGACCCTGACGGTCCGGGGCACCGTCCGGAACGGTTCGCCCGCCGCGCTGTCCGAGCTGCGGCTGGTCCTCGGGATCGGCGTGCCCATCGTCAGCCGGGACGGGCTGCTCGCCGACTTCACGACGGCGCCGCCCATCGACCAGGTGCTGACCGACTGCGACACCTGCGCCGGGCGCGCGCTGGCAGCCGGAGCAGACGAGACGTACACGATCAGCCTGCCGCTGCCGCGGTCGCTCGACGAGGGCCGGACGATCGCGTACCCGCTCATCGTCCGCGCGGTGTCGGACGGGGACGGGCTCGGCGAGGCCGACACCTTCCTGCCGTACGTGCCCGGCACCGTGACCGGGCCGCTGCGGGTGTCGTGGCTCATCCCGCTCACCCACACCCCGGTGCTCGACGCGTCCGGGGCCGTCGACGCCTCCGACTTCCCCACCGTCGTCGACAGCCGCGGCACGCTCGCGTCGCTGCTGGCCACGACCCGGGCACCCGCGACGACGCACCCGGTCGGTGATCAGCCCGGGTACGCACCGGTGACGCTGGCCGTCGACCCCGCGGTGGTCGCAGCCGCGCAGGTCACGGCGAGGTCCGGCTGGCGCCGCGTCGGGGAGACCGGCCGGGGCCGGGCCGCCGACCCCGGGAGCGCCGCGTTCCTCACCGACCTCGCCCAGGACACCGAGGGGCAGGGCGTCCTTGCCCTGCCGTACGCGGACCCCGACGCCGTCGCCGTGACGCGCGCCGGTCTCGGGCTCGACCTCTCGCAGGCGGTCGCCACCGGACGCAGCGCGCTGCACACCGCACTGCCCGGGGCGCAGGTGCTGACGGGGGTCGGCGACGTCCCCGGCTCGGCCGTCGACCGCGCCACGCTCGACACGTACGCCGATGCGGGCGTGACCACGCTCGTCGTCCCCGGTGGGCAGCTGCCGCCCACCACCACCTCGTTCCCGCCGACCCAGACCGCGGTGACGACCATCGGGACGACGGGCCCGTCGATCCGCGCGCTCGTGACCGACCCGGACGCCGAGAACCTGCTCGAGGCGGCAGGTCACGACGCCCCGACACCGCGGATGGCGGCCGAGCGGCTGCTGGCGCTGCTCGCCGTCATCGTCGGCGAGGCGCCGAACGATCAGCAGGTCCGCAGCATCGTGCTCGCCCTGCCGCGCGATGCCACCGTCTCGCTGCCGTGGCTCCGTGACGCGCTGTCCGACACCGGGTCGGTGCCGTGGCTGCGCGCCGTCCCGCTCGGGTCCACCTCGGGCTACCCGGCCGGCAGCCGCGAGCCGCTGGGGGTGTACCCCGCCTCGGCGCAGGCGGCGGAGCTGCCGCAGTCGACGCTCACCGGTCCGGGCGGAGTGTCCGCGCTGCGGACGGCGGTCACCTCCCTCTACTCCGCCCTACCCGACCCCGTGCTGACCCGGCCGCTCGACCTCGCCCTGCTGCAGGCGGAGTCGTACGCCTGGCGCACCGACCCGGCGGGCGCCGACGAGCAGCGCGAGGCGGTTGCCCACCGGGTCGCGTCGCTGCTCGGGGGGATCCGGCTCGAGGCGGCGCCGTCGATCTCGCTGGGCAGCCGGTCGGCCTCGATCCCGGTGACGGTCGAGGACTCGCTCGACGAACCGGTCCGGGTGACGGTGCAGCTGCTCTCACCCGACCGCACCAAGCTGCGCGTCAGCGACCGGACCGTCACGGTGGCGGCGGGCACCCGCCAGCGCGTGCTGCTCGCCGCCTCGACTGAGCGGGCCGGCACCTTCCGCGCGAGCATCGCGCTGACCCTGCCGTCGGGCGAGCGGGTCCAGGACGTCCCGATCACGGTCCACTCGCACGCGTACGGCGGGCTCAGCCTCGGCATCACGCTGGGTGCGCTGGCGGTGCTGCTGCTCGCGCTCGTGGTCCGGGCCGTACGCCGGATCCGACGCCGCCGGACCGCATGACGCAGGCCACCGGCTCGTCGCTCGCCCGAGGCGGGGCGGCGATGGCTGTGGGGACCCTGGTGTCCCGCGCGACCGGCTTCCTGCGCACCGTCGTCCTGGTCGCCGCACTCGGCTACTCAGGCGTGAACGACGCGTACAACACGGCGAACACGATCCCGAACATCGTCTACGACCTGCTGCTCGGCGGCGTCCTGGCCAGCGTCGTGGTTCCGCTGCTGGTCCGCGCCGGCCGCGAGGACGACGACGGCGGTGAGGCGTTCCTCTCGACGCTCTTCACGGTCGTGGTGGTCGCGCTCGTCGTGGTGACCGTCATCGGCGAGCTGGCGGCGCCGCTGCTGATGCACCTCTACCTCAGCGACGACATCCAGGGCAGCGAGCGGCGGCTCGCGGTGACCTTCACCCGGCTGTTCCTGCCGCAGCTGCTGTTCTACGCGCTGACCGCACTGTTCTCAGCCGCGCTGACGATCCGCGGCCGGTTCGGTGCGGTCGGACTGGTGCCCGCGGCGAACAACGTCGTCGTGATCGCCGTGACCGCGGTGTTCTTCTTCACCCCGCGTCACGCCGGTGTGCGCACCTGGTCCTCGCTCGACAACGGCCAGACGCTGCTGCTCGGGCTGGGGACCACCCTCGGCGTCGTCGCGATGACCGCCGCCCTGCTGCCGACGCTGGCCCGGTCCGGCGTACGGATCCGGTGGCGCTGGAACCTGCGCGAGCCGCGGCTGCGCGCGGCGGCCCGGCTCGGGGGCTGGGTCTTCGCCTACGCGGTCTTCAACCAGATCGGGTACGTCGTCATCAGCAACCTCGCGACGGCGCGGCAGGGCGGCGCGACCGCGTACGCGACGGCCTACCAGCTGTTCCAGCTGCCGTACGCGATCGTCGCCGTCTCCGTCATCAGCGCGATGATGCCGAGGCTGTCGAACTCGGCCCTCGACCAGGACGTGCCCGGCGTGCGCGCCGAGCTCTCGCGGGCGCTGCGCACGGCCGCGGTCCTGCTGGTGCCGGCGACCTTCGGACTGCTCGCCCTCGCGACGCCCATCGCGACGGCCGCGACCCACTACGGCAGCGCCAGCCTCACCGGTGCCCACGAGGTGGGCCGGGCGCTGGCGGTCTTCGCGATCGGGCTGCCCGCGTTCGCCGCGTACCAGCTGCTGCTCCGGGTCTTCTACGCACAGCAGGACAGCAGGACCCCCGCGCTGATCAACCTCGTCGCCAACGTCGTGAACATCGTCGCGGACATCGTGCTCGTCACCGTGCTGCCGGCCGGCGACCGCATCGCCGGGCTCGCCCTGGGCTTCGTGCTGTCGTATCTGGTCGGCACGGCGGTCGCAGCCCGGCGGCTGCGCCCCCGTCTGCGCGGTCTGGACGGCAGGCGGGTGCTGCGCCTGCTGGTCCGGGTCGGCCTCGCCGCCGTGCTCGGCGCCGCCCTCGCGTACGGCGTCGCCGCGCTCGTCCGCGTCGGGATCGGCGACGGCACGGTCGCGTCGATCCTCGCAGTGCTGCTGGCCGCAGGTCTCGGCGGCGGCCTGTACCTGGCCGCTGCGCGGTCGATGCGGGTCCGGGAGCTGACGGCCCTGCTCGCCCTGGTGCGCCGCTGAGAAATCTCTGAGGCGTCCGCCCCCCGTCAAGGCCGGCCCCGCGGGCGCCGACAGACGGGGGGTGGTCGTCGGATGGTTCACCCGCCTCGTCGTCGTCGCGGCGATCCTCGGGATCCTCGGCTTCGACACCATCAACCTGACGACCGCGCACACCGGCGCCCGGGAGGACGCGGACAACGCGGCGACTGACGCGGCCGCCGCTTGGAGCGCGGCGGACGGCAGCCAGTACCCGAGCCAGGCCATGCTGGCCGCGGTCCGGGCCGCCGATGCCCGGCTCGTCGCCGGCGAGTCGCTCGTGCCCGGCAGCATCAGCGTGAGCAGCGACGGCACGCTCACGCTGACGGTCCGGCGCACCGCGGAGCACACCCTGGTCGCCCACGACATCGGCGCGCTCCGGCACCTGGTCACCTTCGACGTCACGGGGTCCGGCACCCCGCCCACCTCATGAGCCGCCCGAGCCGCGCGGGCACCGTCCGGCGCAGGGTCGCCGCTCTCGCTCTCGGTGCGCTCGTCAGCGGCGTCCTGGTCCAGCTCTGCGGACCGGCCGCCTCGGCGGAGACCCCGCAGCAGCAGGCCACCGCGCTCGCCGCGAAGGTACGGCAGCTGCAGGCCGCCGCCGAGCAGGCCACCGAGGCCTACGACGAGGCGCAGGGCACGCTCACCCAGGTCACCGCCCAGCGGTTCGCCGCCGAGCAGGCCGTGGCCACCGCGCAGGCCGCCGACGCGCAGACCGTCCAGGAGAGCGACGCCTCCGTCCGCGACCTGTACGAGCTCGGCGGACCGGCCGTCCTCTACACCTCGGTGCTCGCGAACGGCGGCGACCCGGCTCTCGTGCAGACCCGGCTGATCGCCGCGCAGAACATCCTGGGCAGCGACAAGCGAGCAGCAGCCGCCGCCGGGGCGCACGCCCAGCGCACCCTCGTCGCGCAGCAGCGCGCGGAGGCGCTGGCCAACGAGCAGCTCGGCCTCGAGGCGCAGGTCGCCGCCCGCTCGCAGCAGATCCAGGACGACCTGGCCACGACCCAACAGCTGCTGTCGACCGCGAACGCCCAGGTGGTGGCGCTCGAGCAGGCCGCACAGGCACGCCAGCAGGCCGCCGACCACGCCGAGTTCCTGCAGCAGCTGGCGATGGCCCAGGCCGGGCAGGGGCAGTACGCCGCGCAGCTCGCGGATGCACCACCGGCCTCCTCGCCGGCCGCGGCGATCGCCCTCGCCGCCGCGAAGGCGCTGTCGGGACACCCGTACCTGTGGGGCGGCACGGGCCCGGTCGGCTACGACTGCTCCGGCATGACCGGCGCCGCGTACGCAGCGGCCGGGATCCACCTGCCGCGCACCGCGGCCCAGCAGTACGACTCCGGACCGCACGTGCCGCTCGCCGACCTCGAGCCCGGTGACCTGCTGTTCTGGGCGACCGACCCGTCGGACCCGACGACGATCCACCACGTCGCGATCTACGCCGGGGACGGGCTGATGGTCAGCGCCGACCACACCGGCGACGTCGTCCGGTTGCAGCCGGTCTGGTGGGACGGGTACGCCGGCGCGACCCGTCCGGCGGCCGCGCAGGCGGCGGCCGTCGGCGGCCCCCGCTGGGTCGCCGGCACCGGCGACTGACGCCGGCCCACCAGCCTCGGGCGCACGACTCCGGCGACACACCCGCCGGGGCCACCGCCGCGACGG
>CAJCIY010000058.1 GCA_903970495.1 Candidatus Melainabacteria bacterium
GGCGGCCCGCGGCGCGATCGTGGTGGACAACTCCGGCGCCTTCCGGATGGACGCGGACGTCCCGCTCGTGGTCCCCGAGGTCAACCCGGGCGCCGCGCGCAGGCGGCCTCGCGGGATCATCGCGAACCCGAACTGCACCACGCTGTCGATGATCGTCGCGCTCGGAGCGTTGCACCGCGAGCTCGGCCTCGCGTCGCTGGTGCTGTCCTCCTACCAGGCCGCGTCCGGCGCGGGCCAGGCCGGCATCGACCGTCTCGTCGCCGAGATCGCCTGTGTCGCCGCCGATCCCACTCTCGGCAGCCAGGCCGGTGACGTCCGCAAGGCGGTCGAGCAGCTCGTGGGCGACTCGCCGTTCCCGGCGCCGCTGGCCCTCAACGTCGTGCCCTGGGCCGGCTCGGCCAGGGACGACGGCTGGAGCAGCGAGGAGCTGAAGCTCCGCAACGAGTCGCGCAAGATCCTCGGCCTGCCGGGGCTCCCGGTCTCCGCGACCTGCGTCCGCGTGCCGGTCATCACGACCCATGCGGTCTCGGTCCACGCCACCTTCGAGCGCCCGGTCAGTCGCGGCGAGGCGCTGGAGATCCTCGGCCGCGCGCCCGGCGTCGAGCTGTCCGACCTGCCGACGCCGGCCGACGTCGTCGGCACCGACCCCACGTACGTGGGCCGGGTGCGCCAGTCGATGGACGACCCGCGGTCGCTCGAGTTCTTCGTCGTCGGCGACAACCTGCGCAAGGGTGCCGCGCTCAACACGATGCAGATCGCCGAGCAGGTCGCGGCCGAGCTGACCGGCTGACGTGGCGGACGACTCGCGCTACCGCATGTCGCTCGAGCAGTTCGAGCGCGAGACGCCGCGGGTCCACGCCCGCCCGGTCGACCCCGAGGATCCGGACGGCGAGATGACGCCGGGCACTGCCTTCGCCATGGTCGAGCAGCCGGAGCCGCCGCCCAACCCGAACACCGTCGAGGGCCTCATCGCCGGGCTGGGCAAGATCGGCTCCGTGTCGGCGGGCAGCTCCACGACGACCGGCCGGCGCGCGTACGCCTCACAGCGGGCGCTGGTGGCCCTGATCGCGCTCCCGTTCGTCATCGCAGTGATCGTGGTGCTGCTCAACCACTAAGGGGTGTCGGCTTCGGCCGCGACCTCGCGGGCGACCTCGGACAGCGGCCGGCGAGCGGTCCGGGCGCGGCGGCGCAGCACCTCGAACGCCGCCTCGAGCCCGATGCCCTCGCGCCCGGCGAGCACGCCCTTGGCCTGCTCGATGACCACGCGGCTGAGGAGCGCGCCCTGCAGCTGTCCGGCGAGGGTCTGCGCGTCGTGCAGCTGCCGATGGGCGAGCAGCGCGGTGGTCGCGAACTGGGTCAGCGCGCGGGCCGCGTACAGGTCCTCGCCGGTGAGCGCGCCGGGATCGGCCGAGAACAGGTTCATCGAGCCGAGCGTGTCGTCGCGCAGGCGGAGCGGGATGGAGGTCACGCCGCGGAACCCGGCGTCGACGACGGCCGGCGCCCAGGCCGGCCAGCGCTCCTTCGCCTCGTACAGGTCCGCGGCGAACACCGGCTCGCCGGCGCGGACGGCTTCGATGCAGGCACCCTCACCCGTCTGCAGCTGCAGGAGCTCGAGCAGCTGGGCCTGCTCGTCCGACGCCGCCGCCAGCCCGAGCTCGCCGTCGGTCTGCCGCAGCAGGAGGCCGCTGGCGTCGACGGGGAACAGCTCGACGCAGCGGGTGCACAGCAGGGTCAGCACCTCGGTGACGTCGAAGTCGCCGACGAGCGCATCGGCGATCAGCGCGAAGGTCGCGACGAGCTTGCGCTCGCGGCTCTCGACGGTCGTCATGCGGCCTCCCCGGCAGGCGGTACGGTGCGTCACTGTCGCATGCGGAGCCCCGCCTGCGCCCGGACCCAGACCTCGTCCGACCTGCTGCTGCTGAGTCGGAGGTCGTCGTGCGCGTCGAGCTGCCCCCCGAGTTCGGTGTACGGGTGGTCGACGACCGGCCGCTGCGCCTCGAGGTGACCGGACCCCTCGACACGGTCGCCGCGCGACTGCTCGACGGGCTGCTCGACGCGGTCCGCGACGCCGACGACGAGCCGGTCGTGCTCGACCTCTCGGGTGCGCAGCTCCTCGACCCGGCCGGGCTGGAGGCCGTGATGGTCCGGATCGGCAGTGCGCTGCAGGTGATCGCGCCGGCCTGAGAGGCTGATGCGGTGGACGGCACCGACTTCGACGCGGTCGTGGTCGGCGGCGGTCCGGCTGGGCTGTCGGCGGCGGCGGCGCTCGCGCGGTCCGGTCGTTCGGTCGTGGTCCTCGAGCGGGGTGCCGCCTTCGGCGAGCCGGTGCGGACGAGCGGCGGCAGCTTCGTCGCACCGCTCCGCGCGATGGGGGTGCCGTCGCGGCTGTGGCAGCCGGTCACCCGGCTGCGGGTCGCCGGGCCGGGCGTCGACCGGACGTTCCGCTACCGCCGGGCCAGGATGTGCGTGCTCGACGTCCGCGGCCTCTACCAGTGGCTGGCCGCCGAGGCGGCGCGGGCCGGCGCGGTGCTCCGGCTCCGGCAACACGTGACCGCCGTCGGCCCGGGCACCGTCGACGTACGCGGGCACGGCGCCGTGACCGGTCGGCTTGTCGTCGACGCC
>CAJCIY010000059.1 GCA_903970495.1 Candidatus Melainabacteria bacterium
ACCCGCCAGCAGCGCGGAGCCGTACGCGTCGTGGACGTCGCCCTGCTCCGGAGCCAGCGCCACCGCCCGGTGCGCGGCGTGGACCGCCTCGTGGACGCCCTGACCGCCGAAGCCGCGGGCCGAGATCGACAGCACCCACCACGACCGCCACTCGTCGGGGTCGGCCGCGACCAGCGTCCGCGCCTCGAGGACGGCGGCGGAGTGGTTGCCCGTGTTGTGCAGCGACAGCGCGAGCAGCCGCCGCGCCCAGGTCGAGGTCGGGTCGAGTGCCAGCGCGCGCTGCGCCGCGGTCACCGCGTCGGCCGGCTGCCGCATCCCCAGGTACGCCTGGGCGAGCAGGCACCGCGGCTCCGGGTCGTCCGGGGCCGCGGCGATCACCGCGGCGAGCGCCGATGCCGCCTCGCCGAAGCGGGTCGCCTCGAGCAGCAGCCGCACCCGCTGCAGGTCGGCCGCCGCGGGGGCGGTCACCGCTTGCGCCGGGTGCGCAGGTAGGCCGCCAGCTCGTCGTACGCGCCCTCGTCGTTGCCGAACTCGGCGACGTTGCGCGCCACCTCGAACCACGGCCCGGTGGAGCTGCGGGTCTCGGCCAGCGCGGCCTCCAGGTCGGGCATCCCGATCGGGCGGACCTCGCCGCTGCGGGCGGAGGCGACCATCGCGCGCTCCGCCGCGGTCTCGCAGACGTACGCCAGGTCGGCACCCGACCGGCCCTCGGACTCGGCGGCGAGCCGGCCGAGGTCGACCCCGGCGATGGGCCGGTCGCGCAGATGGACCTTGAGGATCGCGGCCCGTGCCGGCGCGTCAGGCGGTCCGACGAAGACGGTCCGGTCGAGGCGCCCGGGACGGCGCAGCGCGGGGTCGACGTCCCACGGGTGGTTGGTCGCCGCGAGGACGAAGACGCCCTCGTTGGCGGCGTGGACGTCGTCGAGCTCGACGAGCAGCTGGTTCACCGCGCCGCGCATCGCCGACCCGCGCGCGAGGCTGCGCTTCTGGCCGAGCGCGTCGACCTCGTCGAGGAACAGCACACAGGGCGCCGCGCGCCGCGCGACCTCGAAGATGCCGTGCAGGTTCTTCTCGGACTGGCCGACGTACATGTCCAGCACGTCCGGCAGGCCGACGGTGAGCAGCCGCGCCCCGAGCTCGCCGGCGAGCGCCCGCGCGAGATAGGTCTTGCCGCATCCGGGCGGGCCGTAGAGCAGCAACCCGCCGCGCAGGCTCTTGCCGTACGCCTTGCGCAGCTCCGGGTTGCGCAGCGGCAGCAGGAACGCGGCCTCCAGCCGCTCCTTGACCGACTCCATGCCGCCGACGTCGGCGAGCCGCAGGCCGGGGCGCTCCACGTCGTACCCGCCGGTCTCGGGGTCGTCGAGGAACGGCGGCGGGACGATGTCGCCGACCTCGCTCTCGGCCGCCGCCCAGTCGAACTCCCCCGCGGCCGGAGCCGGGGTCGGCTGCGGGTCGGCTGCGGGCGGCCCGCCGAGGGCGGCGCTGGCACGGGTCAGCAGGTCGAGCGCGGCCCGGTCGGTGGGCGCCGCGGCGAGGACCGCGGAGACGTGGGTGAGCGCCTGCTCGGGGTGGCCGGCCTCGAGCAGCAGGCCGGCGACGTGCAGCCGCAGCGGGCCGTCGTCGGGCCTGGCCGCGACCGCGGCGAGCAGGCTCTCGAGCAGCGGGTCCACCCGCTCATTCTGACCGACCGTGGCGCGGCGCGCCGGGTGGTCCTCGAGGCGCCGCCCGACTTCCGCCGCGTCGGGTTCGACGTTGTGCACGCGTACCGGCCGGTATCGGTGCACAAGGTCGAACGCCTCGACCTTGTGCACCGGGCGAGCCGGCCGCCGATGCCGCTCAGGCGGGCAGCAGCAGGGCGGTCGCCACGGCCGCACGGCCCTCGCCGCGTCCGGTCAGCCCGAGCCCGTCGGTCGTCGTCGCCGACACCGAGACCGCGGCGCCGCCGAGCGCCGCCCCCAGCTCGGCCTCGGCCTCGGCCCGCCGCGGCCCGAGCCGGGGCGTGTTCGCGACCACCTGGACGGCGACGTTGCCGATCTGCCAGCCGGCGGCGGTCAGCAGCCGCAGGACCTCGGCGAGCAGGGCCGCGCCGGACGCGCCGGCCCACTCCGGCCGGTCGCTGCCGAAGACGGCGCCGAGGTCACCGAGCCCGGCCGCCGAGAGGAGCGCGTCGCAGGCCGCGTGCGCGGCGACGTCACCGTCGGAGTGGCCGGCGCACCCGTCGGCGTCGTCGAAGAGCAGCCCGGCCAACCAGCACGGCCGGCCCGCCTCGACGGGGTGTACGTCGGTCCCGATGCCGACCCGCATCAGCGCAGCCCCGACGCGGCCACGAGGTCGGCCGGCGTCGTGATCTTCCCGGCCAGCTCGTCGCCCGCCACGGTGAGGACGCGTACGCCCAGCGCCTCCACGAGACCGGCGTCGTCGGTCGCGTCGGCGGCCGAGGCGTGCGCCTCGTCGAGCAGCGCCCGCTCGAAGCCCTGCGGCGTCTGCACCGCCCGGAGCATCGCGCGGTCGGGGGTCTCGAGGACGTAGCTGGCTGCGTCGACGAGCTTCACGGTGTCGACGACCGGCAGCACCGGGACGACCGCGCGCTCGCCGGACCGCAGCGCGGCCAGCACCCGAGACGCGAGCGAGATCGGGGCGTACGGCCGGGCGGCGTCGTGGACCAGCACGTACGCGACGTCCGGCGGCAGCGCCGCGAGCATCGCCCGCACCGAGGCCGCACGGGTCGCGCCGCCGAGGACGTTGACCGCGCCGTCCGCCTCGTACCCCGGCGGCGTGGCCACGACGACGACGTCGCAGACCGCGGCGAGGACGTCGACCGCGTACGCGACCATCGGCCGGCCGGCGAGCGGGCGCCACGCCTTGGGGATGCCGCCGCCGAGGCGGAGGCCGGCGCCGGCGGCGGGCACGAGGCCGGCGACCCGTCCGGAGGCTGACACGCACGCGAGCCTAACGGGGAGTCGGCAACCGCCGATGATCTTGGTCGAGTGCTCAGGTCCGTGCGTCGGCCGAGCCGGGGTCGCCGCTGAGCCGACCACCGCGGCGGGCGTACCCGATCGACCCGAGCAGGAACAGGCCGCCGAGCACGAGGAACGCGTCGCTGACCAGGTCCAGGTACGGCAGCCCCACCGTCAGGTCGACCACCGCGACCGCGACGAGCGCCAGGCCGGCCAGCGCGTCGGCGACCGCGACGGGCCACCGGTGGGCGATCAGCGTCAGCCCCTCGTCAGCACGGCGCTCCGCCCAGTGCAGCGGCCGGGCAGCCCAGGGGAACTCCCGCGCCAGCACCGCGAAGCCGAACGCGACGAGCAGCACGCCGGGGCCGGGCAGGACGAGCAGCACCACGCCACCGACGACGAGCACCCCGCCCACGAGGGCGGTCAGGACCTTGCGCACGCGCAGCAGACGTGGGGCGGAACGGTCGACCGGAAGGGCCGGTGCGTCAGCTGGCGAGGACCTCGTCGAGCAGGACCTCGGCCTTGTCCTCGTTGGTGCCCTCGGCGAGCGCGAGCTCGGACACCAGGATCTGCCGGGCCTGCGCGAGCATCCGCTTCTCGCCGGCGGACAGGCCGCGCTCCTTGTCACGACGCCACAGGTCGCGGACGACCTCGGCGACCTTGTTGACGTCACCGGAGGCGAGCTTGTCGCGGTTGGCCTTGAAGCGCCGCGACCAGTTGGTCGGCTCCTCGGTGTGCGGGGCGCGGAGCACCGAGAACACCTTGTCGAGGCCCTCCTGTCCGACCACGTCGCGCACGCCGACGAGGTCGACGTTGTCGGCGGGGACCATGACCGTGAGGTCGCCCTGCGTCACGCGGAGCACGAGGTAGATCTTGTCCTCGCCGCGCACGTGCCGGGTCTCGATCTTCTCGATGAGCGCCGCACCGTGGTGCGGGTAGACGACCGTCTCGCCGACTGCGAACGTCATGTGGTGGAGCCCCTTTCGCTGGGCCTCAGGATACCACCGGCATCAGGCCAGGTCAGCGGGCGGAACGATCATCGGGCGGCACCACCCGTCCGCCGCAACCTGGGGACGAAGGCTTGACAGCAGGCCGTTTTCGCGCATCCGCGGCGGCGATCATCCGGCTGTCGGAGCGGCGGCCGGCACCCGTCATACTCGGCCCATGAGCGCAGTCCCGGGTGTCACCACCCCGGGCGGCACACCTCACCCGGCGCCCACCAGCTCGGTCGAGGCCGGCGGCAGCTTCAGCGGCTACCCGCAGGCCGGCGCCCCCTTCGACGAGTGCTTCGACGCCGACGGCCGGGTCCGCCCCGAGTACCGCCGGGTGGTCTCGCTGCTCGCCGCCATGACCCCGCAGCAGCTCGGCGGGACGATCGAGGGCATCGACCTGTCGCTGCGCACGCAGGGCATCACCTTCACCACGTACGCAGCCTCCGGCGACGCCAGCGCCGGCGACGTGGAACGCACCTTCCCGCTCGACCTGGTGCCCCGGATCATCGAGGCGAAGAACTGGGCCGAGATGACGGAAGGCCTGGCCCAGCGGGTCCGCGCGCTCAACGCCTTCCTGGCCGACGTCTACTCCGCGCGCGAGGTGCTGCACGACGGGATCATCCCGAACGAGCTGGTCGTCACCGGCAAGTACTTCACCCGGCAGGCGACCGGGCTGCCGGTGCCGCAGGGCATCTACACCCACGTCTCGGGCACCGACCTGATCCGCGACACCGACGGCAGCTGGCTGGTGCTCGAGGACAACTGCCGGACCCCGAGCGGCGTCTCCTACGTGCTGGAGAACCGCGCCTCGATGGTCCGCGGCTTCCCGGAGCTGTTCGCCCGCCACCCGGTCCGGCCGGTGGACGCGTACCCGCAGGCACTGCTCGAGGTGCTGCGGTCGATCGCGCCCCGCGGCGACTCCGACCCGACGGTCGTCGTGCTGACCCCGGGTGCGTTCAACTCCGCGTACTTCGAGCACACCTTCCTGGCCCGGCAGATGGGCGTGGAGATCGTCGAGGGCAACGACCTGTTCGTCGACGACGCGGTCGTCTACATGAAGACGACCCGCGGCCGCCGCCGCGTCGACGTGATCTACCGCCGCGTCGACGACGAGTACCTCGACCCGCTGACCTTCCGCGCCGACTCGGTGCTGGGCGTCACGGGCCTGCTGGTCGCGGCCCGCGCGGGCAACGTCGCCGTCGCCAACGCGGTCGGCACCGGCATCGCCGACGACAAGGCCGTCTTCGCCTACGTGCCGCAGCTGATCGAGTACTACCTCGGCGAGAAGATGAAGCTCGGTCAGGTGCCGACGTACCTCTGCGGCGATTCCGACCAGCTCGCCCACGTCCTCGACCACCTCGACGAGATGGTCGTGAAGACCACCAGCGACAGCGGCGGGTACGGCATGACCATCGGACCGACGGCCACGCAGCGCGAGCTCGCGGACTGCCGGCGTCGGCTGCTCGCCAAGCCCCGGGCGTACATCGCGCAGGACACCATCAGCTTCTCGGTCCACCCGACGCTGGTCGACGGCGGCTTCCGGCCGCGGCACTGCGACCTGC
>CAJCIY010000060.1 GCA_903970495.1 Candidatus Melainabacteria bacterium
CCACGGCGCGAGCCGCCGGCGGCCCCCGGCGAGACCGCCCGGCGCCGTTCCCGCAGCCGCGCCGTCTGGGCGGCGATCGCCGCCTCGGCGGCTTCCCGCTGCTCGCGTGCCCGCGCGGTGCGCGGGCTGCTCCGGCGCAGGCGTACGGCTCGGCCCACGTAGTCCAGCCCGGTGACCAGGGTGACCACGACGGCGACAGCCAGCAGCAGCGCGCGGATCGTGCCCATCGGGCCGGCCCCGAGCGGCAGCAGGTAGAGCCCGATCGCCAGCGCCTGCAGCAGCGTCTTGAGCTTGCCGCCGCGGCTCGCCGGGATGACGCCGTGCCGGATCACGAAGAACCGCAGCGCCGTCACGCCGAGCTCGCGGCCGAGGACGACGCCCGTCACCCACCACGGCAGGTCGCGGACGACCGAGAGCACGACCAGCGCGGACCCGGTGAGCGCCTTGTCGGCGATCGGGTCGGCCATCTTGCCGAACGAGGTGATGAGGTTCTTGCGGCGGGCCAGCTCCCCGTCGAAGCGGTCGGTGATCGACGCCACCCCGAACGCGACGCCGGACCCGATCCGCCAGCCGAACGCATGCCCGCCCCCGACCGACACCAGCACGAGGACGACCGGGACGAGCAGCAGCCGCAGCACCGTCAGCGCATTGGCGGGGTTCACCAGCGGTACACCCGCGACGGGGGTGCCGGCGGCGGGGTCGGCGATCGGCCCGGGCAACCCCGGCCGTGGCGGCTGGACGACGCGGCGGGGAGCGGGCCGCTCGCTCACGCCGGCACGGTCACGGCCATCGGCGCAGGGACCCGCGCCTCGACCACGAGGTCGACGCCCTCGGACGCGACCACCGTGGCCGTGACCAGGTCGCCGACGGCGAGACCGCTGCCGCGGATGACGCACGAGCCGTCGACCTCGGGCGCCTGGTGCGCGGCCCGGCCCTCGCCGAGGCCGCCCGAGACGTGCTCGACCAGCACCTCGACCTCGGTGCCGATGCGCGCCTCCGCCCGCTGCGTCGACACCTCATCCGCCAGGGAGGTCAGCCGCTCGACGCGGCGCGCGATCGTCGTCGCGGAGATCTTGTCGGGCAGCGTCGCCGCCTCGGTGCCGTCCTCGTCGGAGTAGCCGAACACGCCGACCGCGTCGAGCCGCGCACCCTCGAGGAACCGGGTGAGCTCGGCCACGTCGTCGCGGGTCTCGCCGGGGAAGCCGGCGATCACGTTCGTCCGGGCGCCGAGCTCCGGGGCGAGCGCGCGGGCCGAGGCGAGCAGCTCCAGGAACCGGTCGGTGTCGCCGAACCGGCGCATCCGCCGCAGCACCGCGGCGCTCGCGTGCTGGAACGACAGGTCGAGGTAGGGCGCCACGCCCGGCGTCGTCAGCACCGCCTCGAGCAGCGACGGGCGTACCTCGGCGGGCTGCAGGTAGACGATCCGGACCCGCACGATGCCGTCGGTCGCGGCCAGCTGCGGCAGCAGCTTCTCGAGCGCACGGAGGTCGCCGAGGTCCTTGCCGTAGGAGGTGGAGTTCTCGCTGACCAGCACCAGCTCCCGTACGCCGTCGGCGGCGAGCCAGGCCGCCTCGGCCAGCACGTCCTGCGGGTCGCGCGAGACGAACGAGCCGCGGAAGGACGGGATAGCGCAGAACGCGCAGCGGCGGTCGCAGCCCGACGCGAGCTTGAGCGAGGCGACCGGGCCGCCGACCAACCGCTGGCGGAGCACCCGCGGGCCGGAGGCCGGCGCCATGCCCGGCGCGAGGTCGGCGAGCACCTCGCGTCCGCCGCTGCGTCGCTCGACCGGGGAGATCGGCAGCAGCGTGCGGCGGTCGGTCGGCTCGTGCGAGACCGGGCGCTCGCCGCGCAGCACCGCGGCGACCTGCTCGCCGATCGTCGGGTACGCGTCGAACCCCAGCACCGTCGTCTCGGGCAGCTCGTCGGCGAGGGTCCGGCCGTAGCGCTCGGCCAGACAGCCCACCGCGATGGTCGGGGCGCCGGTGTCGACGGCCCCGAGGAGGGTCTCGACGCTGTCGGCCTTCGCCGCCTCTACGAAGCCGCAGGTGTTGACCAGGACCGCGTCGGCGCCGGTCGCGTCGGTCGTGACGACGTAGCCGTCGGCGGTCAGGCGCGCCGCGAGTTCCTCGGAGTCCACCTCGTTGCGGGCGCAGCCGAGGGTCACCAGAGCGACCCGCGCACGGGGGGTCGCGGACATGCGACCAGTCTACGGCGCGGGTCAGGCCCCGGACTGCGCGTCGAAGACCGCGTCGGCCACGTCGCTGCTGCCCGTGGGCGGCGGCGTGCCGATGGCGTGGCCGTTGACGGTCAGCTGCACCGCCGGCGCGTACCCGAAGACGAACTTCAGCTGCTGCGCCGAGTGGAAGGACTTGGTGGTGCCGGGCGTGAGGATCCCCTGGTAGACCAGCGTGCCGGTCGCGTCGACGACGTGGACCCAGGACGAGCTGGACGAGACCTTCACGACCACGTTGACGCCCGCGTCGGCCAGCGTCTGCGGTGCCGTCGGCGTGGCGACCGGGGTGCTGGGCGAGGTCGACGCCGTCGCGGGGGTCGAGAGCGGCGCGGCGACGCGGGCCGGGCCGGCGTGGTGCGGCCGGACCAGCGCGACGACGGCCACGACGATGATCAGGGCGACGACGCCGATGGCACCGAGCACGAGCGGCGAGCCCCGGCGGTCGCGCTCGCGCTGCGGACCGGGCAGCACGAGCGAGGGGCCACCCGAACGGGGCGGTCGGGGCGGGGCGGGCGGGTCCTGCTGGCCGGTGACCTGCACGGTGTTCGGGACCGGCGGGCGACCG
>CAJCIY010000061.1 GCA_903970495.1 Candidatus Melainabacteria bacterium
TCCGGCGGGTTCGCGCCGCTGCGGTTCGTACCGCCGGGCAAGCAGGTCGTCCTCGGGCTGGTGACGACCAAGAGCGGCGAGCTCGAGACGAAGGACGACCTCAAGCGGCGGATCGACGAGGCGGCGCAGTACGTGCCGCTCGAGCAGCTGTGCCTGTCGGGTCAGTGCGGGTTCTCCTCGACCGTCGAGGGCAACGCGCTGACCTACGAACAGGAGGTCGCCAAGCTCGCGCTGATCGTCGAGACCGCCGCCGACGTCTGGGGCTAACACCCACAATATGTGGTGGCAGATGCGTCATATCTGACGCATCCGCACCTACATATTGTGAGTCTCAGAGGAGGTCGGCGCCGGTGGCGGCGCGTACGTCGTCGGCGCTGATCCCGGGCGCGCACTCCACGAGTCGCAACCCCTCCGGGACGACGTCGATGACCGCCATGTCGGTCACGATCCGGTCGACGACCTTCACGCCGGTGAGCGGCAGCGTGCACACCTCGAGGATCTTCGGCGAGCCGTCGCGCGCCGTGTGCTCCATCATCACGACGACGCGGCGGGCACCGGTGACGAGGTCCATCGCGCCGCCCATCCCCTTGACCATCTTGCCGGGGATCATCCAGTTGGCGAGGTCCCCCGTACGCGAGACCTGCATGCCGCCGAGCACCGCGACGTCGATCTTGCCACCGCGGATCATGCCGAAGCTCAGCGACGAGCCGAAGAACGCGGCGCCGGGCAGCACGGTCACCGTCTCCTTGCCGGCGTTGACCAGGTCGGCGTCGACGTCCTCGTCGTACGGGTAGGGCCCGACGCCGAGGATCCCGTTCTCGGAGTGGATCATCACCTGGACGCCGTCGGGGATGTGGTTGGGCACCAGCGTCGGCAGCCCGATGCCCAGGTTGACGTACGCGCCGTCGGGCAGCTCCTGCGCCACCCGCGCCGCCAGCTCGTCCCGCGTCCGTCGCGTCGTCGTCGTCATGACCGCTCCCGGATCGTGCGCTTCTCGATGCTCTTGTCCGCGGCCTGCTCGGCGGTGAGCGCGACCACGCGGTGGACGAAGATGCCCGGCAGGTGCACCCGGTCGGGCTCGATCTCGCCCTCGGCCACGACCTGCTCGGCCTCCACGATCGTGCACCGCCCCGACATCGCGACGTCGGGGTTGAAGTTGCGGGCGGCGGCGTGGAAGACGCAGTTGCCGGCGGTGTCGACGACCGCCGCACGGACCAGCGAGACGTCGGCGACGATCCCGAGCTCGAGCACCTGCTGCGTGCCGTTCAGCACCCGCACCTCCTTCGGCGGCGAGGCGAGCGCGACCGAGCCGTCGGGCGCGTACCGCCACGGCAGGCCGCCGTCGGCGACCTGCGTACCGATGCCGGTCGGGGTGAAGAACCCGCCGATCCCGACGCCGCCGGCGCGCAGCCGCTCGGCCAGTGTGCCCTGCGGGATCAGCTCGACCTCGAGCTCGCCGGCCAGGAACTGCCGCGCGAACTCCTTGTTCTCCCCGACGTACGAGGCGATGACGCGGCGGATCCGGTGGGCCTCGAGCAGCAGGCCGAGACCGGCGCCGTCGACGCCGCAGTTGTTGGACGCCACCTCGAGGTCGGTCGCGCCCTGCGCCAGCAGCGCCGCGATGAGCACCCACGGGATGCCCGAGAGCCCGAAGCCGCCGACCGCGAGCGTCGATCCGTCCGCGACGTCGGCGACCGCCTCGGCGGCGCTCGCCACCACCTTGTTCATCCGTCCTCCATCTCGGTCTCCAGCTCCGCCAGCACCCGGCGGGCGATCGCGAAGGCCGCGTTCGCCCGCGGCAGCCCGGCGTACAGGGCAGTGTGCTGCAGCACCTCGGCAAGCTCTGCGGCGGTGAGGCCGTTGCGGACGGCGGCTCGCACGTGCATCGCGATCTCGCCTTCCGCCCCGAGCGCGACGAGGACGCCGAGGGTGACCAGCGACCGGTCGCGGCGGCCGAGGCCGGGGCGGGTCCAGACCTCGCCCCAGGCGTAGCGGGTCAGGAAGTCCTGGAAGTCGGCGGTCAGCGGGTCGGTGGCCGCGACCGCGCGGTCGACGTGGGCGTCGCCGAGCACCTCCCGGCGTACGGCCATCCCCTGCTCGAAGCTCGCCCCGGGCAGCAGGTGCGCGAGCAGCAGCCGTGCGATCTCGCGGGGCTGCTCGACGATCGGCAGGTGGCGGCCCCGCGCCTCGGCGTAGCCGGCGCCCAGCGTCGACGCCAGCCGCTGCATGCCAGCGGGCGGCGCGGCCGGGTCGTCGCTGCCGGCGACCACCAGCGTCGGGGCAGCGACCCGGTCGAGGTCGAGGTCGAGCCCGGCGATCGCCTCGCAGCACTGCGCGTACCCCTCGGCGTCGACCGCCTCGAGCATCGCGGTCAGCCGCGCATCCGGGCGGGTGACCCAACCCTCGACCGAGCGGGCCGAGACCGCGGCCGTCCCCTCGGCGCGGACCAGCGCGGCCCGCTCGGTGAACATCGCGCGGTCGGGATCGGTGTTGGTGCAGATCACGCCCAGCCGGCGTACGCGGCCCGGGTGCGCCGCGGCCAGCCACAGGCCGACCATCCCGCCGAGCGACAGCCCGACCACGTGGGCCCGGTCGACGCCGGCCTCGTCGAGGGCGCGCAGCACGTCGGCGCCGAGGTCGGCGATCGACGCCGTACCCGGAGGTACGGCGGTGCCGTCGTGGCCGCGCCACTCGGGGCGGACCACCCGCAGCTGCTCGGCCAGCGGGGCGGCGACCGCGTCCCAGGTCGACTGGGTCGTCCCGATGCCGGGCAGCAGCACGACCGCAGGCGCGCCCGCCGGGCCGTCGACCCTCATCGGGCCGCCAGCCAGGCGTCGACGAGGTCGGCGGCGTGCCCGACGTCGGGGTCCGCGGTGCCGAGGTTGCGGGCCACCGCGTCGAGGTCGAAGGCCAACCCCTCGAGGCAGGTACGCAGCCGCGACGCCGCGCCACCCGCGGACTGCAGAAGTCGCTGCAGCGCAGGCCATTCCGCGTGCCAGGGGCCGGCGCCGCGCTGCAGCTCCGGCGTCTGCGCGAGGACCGTCGCGACCAGACCGGGCGCCTGCGCGGCCGCGGCGCGGGCGGTGATCGCCGCGATCGCGTTCTGCTTGTGGGGCATCGCCGAGGAGCCGCCGGGCGCGGCCTCGCGCACCTCGCCGACCTCGGTCTGGGCGAGCAGCACGACATCGGTCGCGATCGTGCCGACGACGGCCGCCGCGACGCCGAGGGCGGCGGCCAGCTGGAGCACCGGCGTGCGGTCGGCGTGCCAGCTGCGCCCGGGGTCGGGCAGGTCGAGCTCCGCGGCGAGCGCCGCCCGCAGCGCCGGCCCGTGCGGGTGGACCGCGGCCATCGTCCCGGCCGCTCCCCCGTACGACACGGGCAACGCGGCGGCGGCGGACGACAGCGGCACGATGCTGGCGTCGAGCGCGGTGCCCCAGCCGGTCACGAGCGCGCCGATCGTGGTCGGCACCGCCTGCTGCAGCAGCGTCCGCCCGATCATCGGCCGGTCGCGGTGCTCCCGAGCGAGATCGGCGCACCGGTCGGCGCACGCGGTCAGGTCGGCGGCGGCGGTCGCGCAGACCGGGCGCGCGAGAAGCACGAGCGCGGTGTCCATCACGTCCTGGCTCGTCGCGCCGACGTGGACGGCGCTCGCGTCGTCACCGGCCCGGGAGCGGACCGCCTCGACCAGCGGGATGACCGGGTTGCCGCCCGCCACGGCATCGCGGGTGAGCGCCGCGACGTCGACCGGCTCCGACCACAGCTTCTCCACCCGCTCGGCGGCGGCCGCGTCGGCGAGACCGACGGCGACGGCCGCGCGGGTCAGCGCGGCCTCGACCCGGCAGAGCGCGGCGACCCAGTCGCCGTCGGTGATCGCCTCGGCGCCGAAGACCGCGTCGAGGATCACAGTGCGAAGAACGGCGTCTCGCCGTCGCCCTGCAGCCGTACGTCGAGGTGGTACCCGGCCTCCGTCCGCGCGGCGACGAGCCGGGCGGCGTCGTCACCGAGCGCGGTCAGCACCGGGTCGGTGGCGTTCAGCGGCTGGTCCGGGAAGTAGATCCGCGTCACGACCCGGTTCAGCAGCCCGCGGCAGAACACCGACACGTCGATGTGGGGCGCCTGCTCGCCGTCGACCGACCCCGGCACGACCGTACGGAAGGCGAACCCGCCGTCGGGGTCGGTCGGGCACCGCCCGAACCCGCGGAAGCCCGTCCCGAACCTGCCGTCGGCGTCGGCCTGCCAGATCTCGACCAGGCCGTCGGGGATCGGGTCGCCGCGGCCGTCGGTCAGCCGGCCGGTCAGCAGGACGCCGCCGCCGGTGACCACGTCGGGCCCGTCCGGCCACGGCAGCACGATCGACAGGAACGGGCCGATCGTCTGCGACGGCGTGGTGCCGAGCGCGCCGGTCGCCTCCTCGGTCACGCGTTCGGTCGTGCGTTCAGTCATCGTCGGGCTCGGTCTCGAACGGCGTCTGGTCCCGGCCGCGCAACACGATGTCGAAGCGGAACCCCAGCGCCCAGCTCTCGACCGTCGCGCCGTGGTCGTAGGCGGAGACCAGCCGCTGTCGCGCCGCCGGGTCGGGCACCGAGTTGAAGATCGGGTCCTGGAAGAACAGCGGGTCGTCCGGGAAGTACATCTGCGTGATCAGCCGCTGCGTGAACGCCTGCCCGAAGACCGAGAAGTGGATGTGCGCCGGCCGCCAAGCGTTGGGGTGGTTGCCCCAGGGGTACGCACCGGGCCGGATCGTGGTGAACCGGTAGCGGCCGTCGGAGTCGGTGACGACCCGGCCGTTGCCGGCGAAGTGCGGGTCGAGCGGCGAGGGCCACTGGTCGACGACGTGGCGGTAGCGACCGCCGGCGTTGGCCTGCCACACCTCCAGCAGCGCGTCCGGGACCGCCCGGCCGTCGGAGTCGAGCAGCCGGCCGTGCACGACGATCCGCTGGCCGACGGCCTCGCCGCCGTCGTACCAGGTCAGGTCGTCGTCGCCGGGCTGGACGCGGTCGTGACCGAACAGCGGCCCGGTCAGCTCGGTCAGCCGCTGCGGCAGCACCAGCAGCGGCCGCGAGGGATGGCGCAGCGCGGTCGAGCGGTAGCCCGCGAAGTCGAGCGGCGGGTGCGTGCCCGGGGCGTCGGGCGCGAAGCGCGGGACCGTGGTCATCGGTAGCTCCATCCCTGCTCGTACGGCAGGCCGGTGTACGACTCGGCCAGCATCGCCGCCGCCGGCCGCGAGGCCGCGACCTGGGCAAGCTGTGCGAGCGCGAGCCGGTCGGCGAACGGGTCGTCGCCCTGGACGTGCAGCATCGAGGTCATCCACCACGAGAACCAGGTGGCGCGCCAGACCCGTCGCAGCGCCGTGTCGGTGTACGCCTCGAACAGGTCCTCGCGGCCGTCGGTCAGCAGGCCGCCGATCGCGTGGGAGAGCACCCGTACGTCGGCCAGCGCGAGGTTCATGCCCTTGGCCCCGGTCGGTGGGACGATGTGGGCCGCGTCGCCGCAGGTCACGAGCCGGCCGGTCTGCATCGGTGTCGCCACGAACGACCGCATCGGGGTGATCCCCTTGTCCAGCAGGGGTCCCTCGGTCAGCGTGAAGCCGTCGTCGTCGGCCAGGCGGGTGTGCAGCTCCGACCAGATCCGGTCGTCCGACCAGTCGGCGAGGACCTCGTCGGCCGGCACCTGCAGGTACATCCGGGTGATCGACGGCGACCGCATGCTGTGGAGCGCGAAGCCGTTCTCGTGCCGGGCGTAGACCAGCTCCGCGGTCGAGGGCGGCGCCTCGGCGAGGATCCCGAGCCACGAGAAGGCATAGGTGCGGTCGACCGTCTCGAGGCCCTTGAGGTGCTCGCGGCTGATGCCGTGGAAGCCGTCGGCGCCGACCACGACGTCGGCCGACAGGGTCTCGCCCCCGGCCGTCACCGTCGGCCGGTCGGTGTCGAGGCCGCCGATCGCCACGTCGTCGACCTCGAAGCGGAGGTCGGCGCCGTCGGCCAGGCGCCGGGCGATGAGGTCCTTCACGACCTCCTGCTGGCCGTACACGGTGATGGTCCGGTCGACCAGCTCGCGGAAGTCGACGCGGTGGCTGTGGTGGTCGAAGCGCAGGATCGTGCCCTCGTGGACCATGCCCTCGGCGTCCATCCGGGCCCCGACGCCGGTCTCGCGGAGCATCTCGACGGTGCCGTGCTCGAGGACGCCGGCCCGGACACGGCTCTCCACGTAGTCACGGTCGCGGCGCTCGAGGACGACCGACTCTATGCCCTGCAGATGGAGCAGGTGCGAGAGCAGCAACCCGGCCGGCCCGGCCCCGACGATGGCCACCTGTGTACGCACGCGTTCTCCTCCTCATAGCCCGGTTACTGGACCCTAGTGAACATGCGTTCGGGCGCAGGCGTCGGGAGCGACGCTGTCTCGTCCGGGGCCACGAACCGGGATGACCGGGTCGTTAGCGTGCCGGGGTGTCCTCCCCCGTCGAGCTGATCGCCCCGAAGCGGCTCGGCTCGCAGTTCCGGCTGCTGCTCGCCTCGTCGTGGCTGAGCAACACCGGTGACGGGATGGCCATCGCGGCGGGTCCGCTCCTCGTGGCGTCGATCACCCACAACGCGCTGGCGATCGCGGCGGGTGCGTTCCTCGAGTGGCTCGCCCCGCTGCTGTTCGGCCTGCCCGCGGGCGCCCTCTCGGACCGGCGCAACCGCAAGGCGATCGCGGTGGTCGCCGACCTCGTACGCGTCGCCCTCCTCGG
>CAJCIY010000062.1 GCA_903970495.1 Candidatus Melainabacteria bacterium
CTGACCGCCGCGGCCGAGCTTGAGCCGGTGGCCGCCGCCGCCAACGGCGAGGAGGCGGTCCGCCTGGCCGGCGAGCATCACCCTGACGTGATCCTCATGGACCTGCGGATGCCGGTGCTCGACGGCGTCGGGGCGACCGCACAGATCGTCGCCGGCCACCCGGCGACGCGGGTCGTCGTGCTCACCACGTTCGCCGACGACGCGTCGGTCCTCGGCGCGCTGCAGGCGGGTGCGCTGGGGTTCCTGACCAAGGACGCGACCGGCGCGCAGATCGGCCACGCGGTCCGCGCCGCCGCGGCCGGGCAGTCGCTGCTCGACCCCGAGGTGCAGCGGCGGCTGGTCCTCGCGGCCGCCCGACCGGCGGCGGGTGCGCCGCCCGCCGAGCTGCCCGACGGCCTGACCGCGCGGGAGGCCGAGGTGCTGTCGCTGATCGCCGCGGGCCGGTCCAACGGCGAGATCGCGAAGGCCCTGTACGTCAGCGAGGCCACCGTCAAGACGCACGTCAACCACCTGTTCGCGAAGACCGGCGCGCGCGACCGGGCGCAGGCGGTCCGCTATGCGTACGACCGGGGTCTAGCGGGGTGACCACCCCAGGGCGGGGCCGAGCCGCGTCGCCATGTCGGTGAGGATCTGCACGTAGTCGGCGTGCTCGAAGCTGAACGGCAGCGCGAAGGCGACCTCGTCGACCTCCTGGAAACCCCTGTGCTGCAGCAGGTTCTCGGCGATCTCTTCGGATGTGCCGACGAGGTCGCGGGCGAACAGCATCCGGCCCGGGCCCTGTGGGCTCGTCGTCCGCGGCGTCCGTGCCTCGACGTACGCGTGGTACTTCGCCCGCTGCTCGGCGCTCGCCGTGTCGGTGGGGATGACGACGAGCCCCTGCGAGACCCGCGCCCGGTCGCCGTCGGGGTGGGCGGCACGGAAGGTGCGGATCTGCCGCTGCTGGATCTCGGCGAAGTCCTCGGACTCGTCGGCCCGCAGCACGCTGCTGGTGAGCAGGTTCAGGCTCTGCTCGCCGGCCCAGGTGGCCGAGCCGATACTGGCTGCGCCGTACCAGACGCGGCTGGCGAGACCGGGCGAGTGCGGCTGCACCCGGTCGGAGAAGACCTCGATGCCCTCGGTGCCGCTGAACCCGGTGACCGGCTCGCCGCGGACCATGCGCAGCAGGCGTTCGACCCGCGCGTAGGTGAAGTCCTCGATGTCTGCGGTGTCGGGGTAGAGCGCGCCCTTGACCTCGTCCCAGCGCATCGGCGGGCCGACGCTGACGCCGGGGTTGACCCGGCCGCCGGAGAGGATGTCGACGGTGGCGAGGTCCTCGGCGAGGCGCAGCGGGTTCTCCCAGCCGAGCGGGGTGACCGCCGTGCCCAGCTGGATCCGGCTGGTCCGCTGCGACGCAGCGGCCATGATCGCGATCGGCGAGGAGATGCCGTACTGCAGGTGCCGGTGCCGCAGCCACGCGCTGTCGAAGCCGAGCTGCTCACCGAGCTGGATGACCTGCAGCGTCGACTCGTGGCCGGCTGCCGGATCGTCGCCGTCGAACACACCGATGGTCAGGAATCCGAGCGTACGCAGCGGGCGACTCACGCGACCATCATGCCCGGCCGCCGATACCGTGGACGCCGTTCGCGCCCGTAGCTCAGCGGATAGAGCAGGTGCCTTCTAAGCACTTGGTCGCAGGTTCGAGTCCTGCCGGGCGCACCCCCGCATCGCCCGCGGCAGGAGGACGCCGCGTCCGGCTGCGGTCACCCCCCGGTACGGCTCGCCGGCTCCGGTCCGGCACCCTCGCAGCGGTGGGCAGCTGCCCACTGCGTGCCCTCGTCGACGAGGTGGTCCGGGCTGTTCGGAGGTCCGCCCGCCAGCCACCGTTCGCAGTTGAGGCAGGCGAGATGCCAGCTGCCGTCACGATCGACGCGCAGCTCGAGCCGAGGAGTCAGGCGCACGATGATCGCCAGGCCTTCCGGTAGATCCGAACCGCGCCGCACATCCGGAGACGCGGCGTCAGGAGGCTTACGTCGGTGTGTCGCGCTCTGCCGCGGCGGCCACGACCTCGGCGATGCCGCTCTCCACGAAGTCGTGCCAGGCGTCGTGCTGGTGTCGACCCTTGACGGGGACCAGGCAACCGCACCGCGGGCAGAGGAGGTCGGTGTCTGTTTCGAGCGCTGGGCTTGACCGGTCCACGCTGAGATCCGTTCTCGAGAGCCGCTGAGGTCGTCCTCCCGGGCTAGGACGTCTTGCGAGAGCGCAGCGCCTTGATCTCTTCCTGGAGTGCCGCGACCTTGTGTCTCAGCTCGAACACGGCCCGGATGCTGACGAGGGTGTAGCCGGCGGCGACGAGTGCGACGACTTCCTGGACCCGGCGGATGTCGGCCTTGCTGTAGCGCCGCTGGTCACCGGACGATCTCGCGGGCGAGACGACCTGATGAGCGTCGAGCCGACGGAGGAACGCGGGCTGCACGTCGAGCATGTCGGCGACCTGGCTCACGCCGTAGAGGGGTGCCTGCTCGTCGTCGAACGGAAGCGTCATCGTCGCCTTTCTCGGCCGCGGCGGGACGTACGCGGCGGGCGCACGCCCCACCGCGGCCGGCAAGCTAGGCAGAGACCGCGCTCGGCGTCGGCGCCGACTGGATCGAGATCGTGCGGGGGCGAGCCTTCTCGGCCATGGGAAGCACGATCGTCAGCACGCCGTCGACGTGCTCGGCGCGCACCCGCTCGGCGTCCACCCAGTCCGGTACGCGGATCCGCCGGGTCATCGCCCCTTCGAAGCGCTCCTGCGCCAGCACCACGGTGTCCTCACCGAGCTCGACGTTGCGCTCCGCGGTCACCGTCAGCACGTGGTCGGCAAGGTCCAGACCGATGTCGCCGGCCGGGACTCCCGGCACGTCGATGCGCACCAGCAGCTCCTCGCCGCGTCGCAGGACGTCCACGGGCAGGCCCACGCCGTCTCCGCCGCCGAACACCTGCTGAGCCAGGCGGTCGAACTCGGCCAGGAAGGGGTCGTTGTTCACCAGCATTGCTCCACCTCCTACGCAAGGCCCGGACCACCCGGGCAACTGTGAGTATAGACAAGCTCTCACTCGACTTGCAAGTCTGTCGACCAGAGATGTTCCGCCAGCGGCGGCGGACCTGGTCCACACTGGCGGCCCACCCGCAGCCGCTTGGAGATCCCGTGAACTCGAGCCTCGTCACCGCCGCGAGC
>CAJCIY010000063.1 GCA_903970495.1 Candidatus Melainabacteria bacterium
GCGCTCGAGGACGGCCGACCACGCCGGCCCGAGCGAGTCCGAGTCGGTCCACGTGCCGTCGGAGAGCCGGTAGGACAGCACCGGTGAGACCCGCTCGAGGCGGAGCTCGGCGGGCCAGCCCCCGCAGGCCTCGAAGGTCTCACGGAGGTACGCCGGCAGCGTCAGCAGCGACGGCCCGGTGTCCCAGATCTCCTCGCCCCAGGCGTACGTGCCGATCTTGCCGCCGACGACCTCGCGCCGCTCGTGGACCGTGACGCGGTGGCCGAGCGCGGCCAGCCGACAGGCGACGGCGAGACCGCCGAGGCCGGCGCCGACGACGGTGACCCTCACACCGGCCGACCCTTCCAGCGGGTGGTGCCCCGGACCCGTCGCCACCAGGCCACCGCGACGAGGACGTCGAAGGCCAGCACCGAGAGCGGTTGGGTGACCGCGGCGGGCGACGGGTCGGCGACGAGCCGGCCGGCGATGCCCGCGGCCATGCCGACCGGTGAGCGGCGCAGCCACGGCAGCACGTACGCGGCGGTCAGGACGGCGGGCACCGCGACCGACCCGAGCGGCCCGAGCGCGGCGGGCAGCGACTTCGCCCACCCGTCGACGACGGCGCGGTTCGTGTCGTACATGGTGCAGGTCGCGACCTCACGGCCGTCGACCACGACGCCACGGAAGCCGCGGCGCTTGAACGCCTTCAGCAGCTCGACGTCCTCGACGACCCGGCTACGGACCGCGGCGTGACCGCCCACGGCGCGGTAGGCGGCGGCGTCGACGACCAGCAGCTGCCCGCCGGCCGCCGACAGGGACGGCCGCGGTGAGGTCTCGGCGAGCCGGAGCGGCAGGAACGTCAGCCATGACCACCGCAGCAGCGGCTGCACCAGCCGGGCGAGCGGCGGGCGGGCGACCAGCCGCGGGTACGGCGAGACCAGCGCGAGACCGTCGGGCAGCCCCGGCAGCGCGTGCAGGACCACGTCGGCGTCGAGAAAGACCAGCACCTCGCCGGTCGCGACGGCGGCGCCCTGCGTGCACGCCCAGGGCTTGCCGAGCCACCCGTCCGGCGGCGCCGACCCGGCGAGGACCCGTACCCGGTCGTCGGTGGGCACGGCGGCGGCGGTGCCGTCGGCGGAGCCGTCGTCGACGACCACGACCTGGTCGGCCCCGGCCGCCAGCGCCGCCCTGACGCACGCCGCGATGTGCGTCGCCTCGTCACGGGCCGGCACGACGACCGTGGTCGGCCGGGTGGCCGGTACGGACGCCCGCAGCAGCCGGGCGTTGACGGCGGCGTGCAGCGTCAACCCGACGGCCAGCAGGTCGCCCCTCACGCCGGCGCGAGGACGGGTGACCTACGGGCCAGCAGCGGGACCCCGACCAGCCCCATGGTCACGCCACCGACGAGGGCGGTCTCGGGCAGGCCGAGGAACACCGCATCGGCGACGACCGAGCCAAGCCACGCCCAGAGCCACAGCGCGACCGGGACGCGGTCATCGGTGGGCGTGCAGCACCGGTCGAGCGCGGTCATGAGCAGGACCGAGCAGACCAGCCAGCCGAGGTCGTTGTGAAGCGGCACGCCCTGCAGCGCGTCGGCGCGGTCGGTCCAGCGCCAGGCGCCGGCCGCCACGAGCTGCGGGTCGAGCATCACGTCCCAGCCGGTCAGCGCAAGCGTGGCGACCAGCACCCGCGGGCCGCGCGCCGGGCAGAGGCGGCGGGCGACGCAGAGCGCCGGCCACGCCATCGAGACCCACGCCAGCGGTACGACGAGCGGGACGCCGAGCGCCCGCGGGCCCAGGTGGCCGGTGTAGGCGTACGCACCGAACGGGATGCCGGTGCGGACGCCCCACGCCTCGACCGCGAACGCGCCGAGGCCGCAGAACCCCAGCAGCGGCAGCAGGTTCCGCCGGCCGGCCGCGCCGAGGACCGCGAGCGCCGACAGCGACACCACGACCGCGGCGAGCACCTGGCGGGCCTCGCCGCCGACGAGCGGGTAGCAGACGTCGACCCCGACGACCAGGGCGGCGAGCACGACCGGCCCGCGGGTCACAGTGCCTTCGCGAGCACCGCGTACGAGGTGCGATTGCCCGGGAAGCGGAAGCCGGTCAGCAGCGGGGTGAAGCCCTCGGCGGCGTACAGGTGGGCGGCGGGGGAGTCCTCGGCGTCGAGGACCGAGAGCGCGGTCGTCCGCTCGACGGCGCCGTCGAGCGCCGCGCGGAGCAGCGCCCGGCCGTAGCCGCGGCCCTGCGCGTCGGGCCGGACGTGCAGCTCGGCGATCTCGCGGCAGTCCCCGAGCCACTCCCGGGCTCGCTCGCCGCCGCCGACCCCGCGGCAGACGCAGTCGTGCCACCACTGCCCGCTCTCGCCGCGGAAGCCGTAGCAGAAGCCGGCGAGGCCGTCCTCGTCGTCGATGCTCGCGACGACCAGCCGCTGCGCGTCGGCGTGCCGGTGCATGATCGCGAGCCGTTCGACGGTCGCCCGATCGGGGTCGGCCTCGTGGACCTCGAGGAACGCCGACCGGTAGACGGCGAGCAGCTCGGGCGTACGGGTGCGGAACTCCGCCGCGCCGCCGACCACCACGCCCATGCCCATGCCCAGCGACCCTAGGCGAGCGGGCCGTCGGCGTGCACGACCTCGAACCGGGCGTACAGCTCCTCGGCGTACCACCGCTCGTCGTGCGCCCGGCGCACGGCCGCCGCGTGGGCGGGCGCGTCGCGGAACGCCTGCAGCGCGGCGGCCGACTCCCAGACGGAGACCGTGCCGAGCGACCCGACCGGCCACTCGCCGACGCCCATCGCGAACGAGCACCCCGACACGCCGGGTACGGCGGCGGCGAACCGCCGCAGCGCGCGCACCCTGACCCGGGCCCGGGTGAGGGCCAGCACCGGGCCGGTTCCGGGCGGGCCGTCCGCGGCGGCGAACGGGACCGTGCCGGACCACGCGCCGCGCACGGCGACCGGCCGCAGCACCAGCCGCCCGCGCTCCGCCGCGACGCCGTCCCATCCCCGCACGACCCCGCACCGCTCGAAGGCCACGAGGTCGGCCGCCCGGGCGAAGCCCACGAGCAGCGCCCAGCGGGTGAGGTCGGCGTCGAACGGCCCGAATCCGCGGGCGGTCCCGAGCAGCCGCGCGAAGAGCTCCCGCCGCAGGGTCCGGCGGTCGCGCGCGACCCGCGGGAGTGCCCGCGCCGCGGGCACCCCGGACCAGACCCACAGCCCCGCGACCGCTGCGGGCATCAGCCGGCGACGAGCCGGTGGACGAACCGCAGCTTGCCGAGCACCGTCGGTGCGAGCACGAACGGGTAGAGCGCGTCCTTGCCCATCGCCCGGTCGACCGCGTTCATGGCGAGCGTGAAGGGGTGCCAGGTGCCGATCAGGGTGTCGAAGTCGTCCGGCGCGTCGGTCGGCACCGCGGCGAGCACCTCACCGGGTACGTCCGGCCCGGCGACGACGACCCCGAACGAGGCCGCCGTCTGCAGCGTGTCGCGGATGTGCAGGTAGTGGGCGAACGACTCCGCCCAGTCCTCCCACGGATGCGCCGTCGCGTACCCGGAGACGTACGTCTCCTCCCACCCCGGGGGCGGGCCCTGGTCGTAGTGGACCTGCAGCGCCTCGGCGTAGTCGCGCCGCTCGTCGCCGAACAGCTCCCGGAAGCTGGTGAGCGGCGGGGTGCCGTCGACGAGCACGTCCCAGTAGAAGTGGCCGATCTCGTGGCGGAAGTGCCCGAGCAGCGTCCGGTACGGCTCGTCCATCTGGTTGCGGAGCGCCTCGCGGTGGGCGTCGTCACCCTCGGCGAGGTCGAGGGTGATGACACCGTCGGCGTGGCCGGTCGTCACCGGCTGGTCGCGGCTGGACAGCAGCTCGAAG
>CAJCIY010000064.1 GCA_903970495.1 Candidatus Melainabacteria bacterium
ACCTCGTCGTGCTCCACGCGGATGCCGGCGAGGTCGGTCACGTCGAAGAACCGCCGGTACGTCAGCTCCGCCGTGCCGCGCCGCCAGTCGACCAGCCGGTACGCCTGGCGCTCGTGGACCTGCTGCGGCGTCCCGCCGAGAGTGCCTGGCGCGCAGGGGAAGCGGTGCTCGTAGTAGTGGAGCTCGTCGCCCTCGACGGTCAGCAACGAGACGTCGTCGTCGGAGCCGAGCACCGGTAGGAGCAACGGACCAGCGGACCACTCGATGTCGAACCACCTGCTGTACGGGCTGTCGGCACCATGCGTCAGCACGTGCCACCAGGCGGCGTTCTCGTGCGGCACCGCGACGCTCATGTGGTTCGGCACGATGTCGAGCACGACGCCGAGCCCGTGGGCGTGGGCCGCCGCGGCAAGGCGCCGCAGGCCGGCCTCGCCGCCCCGGGAGGCGTCGATCCGGCTGTGGTCGACGACGTCGTAGCCGTGGTCGGAGCCGGTCGCGGCCTGCAGCAGCGGCGAGAGGTAGAGGTGGGAGACGCCGAGCCCGGCCACGTACGGCACGACGGCCACGGCGTCGTCGAGGGTGAACGTCGGGGTGATCTGCAGGCGGTAGGTCGAGGTCGGAGCCGCTGCCGGCATCAGCCGGTCCGCTGCAGCACGAGGATCGACCGCGCGTCGACCGCCGTCGACTCCCCGGTCTTCACCCGGCGCTCCTCGACCTCCGACAGCATCGGCGCCGCGGTGTCGAGGACCACCTCCCACGTGGTGCCGTACTCGCTCGGCGGCATCGTGTAGTCGATCGTCTCGGGCGAGGCGTTGAACAGCACCAGGAACGAGTCGTCGGTGAGCCGCTCACCGCGCGGGCCGGGCTCCCGGATCGCGTCCCCGTTGTAGAACACGGCGACGGACTTGGCGTACCCGGCCTCCCAGTCGTCGTCGGACATCTGCTCGCCGGTGGGGGCGAACCAGGCCAGGTCCTGGACGTCGGAGCCGGCGACCGGCCGGCCGTGCAGGAAGCGCCGACGGCGGAACACCGGGTGCTCGCGCCGCAGCTTCGAGACGGCGGCCGTGAACTCGATGAGCGGGAAGAACTCGACCGCCCGCTCCCAGTCGACCCAGGAGATCGTCGAGTCCTGCGCGTAGACGTTGTTGTTGCCGAGCTGCGTACGGCCGAGCTCGTCGCCGTGGACGATCATCGGCACGCCCTGCGAGAGCAGCATCGTGGTCAGGAAGTTGCGCTTCTGCTGCTCGCGGAGCGCGACGACCTCGATGTCGTCGGTCGGTCCTTCGACCCCGCAGTTCCACGAACGGTTGTGGCTCTCGCCGTCGTTGTTGTCCTCGCCGTTGGCGTCGTTGTGCTTCTCGTTGTAGGAGACCAGGTCGTGCAGGGTGAAACCGTCGTGCGCCGTGACGAAGTTGATGCTGGCGCTCGGCCGCCGGCCGTCCTTCTGGTACAGGTCGGCCGACCCGCTGATGCGGGAGGCGAACTCGGCGAGTGTCGCGTCCTCGCCGCGCCAGAAGTCGCGCACGGTGTCGCGGTATTTGCCGTTCCACTCCGACCACAGCGGCGGGAAGTTGCCGACCTGGTAGCCGCCGTCACCGACGTCCCACGGCTCGGCGATGAGCTTCACCTGTGAGACGACCGGGTCCTGCTGCACCAGGTCGAAGAAGGTCGACAGCCGGTCGACGTCGTAGAACTCACGGGCCAGCGTGGAGGCGAGGTCGAACCGGAAGCCGTCGACGTGCATCTCCGTCACCCAGTAGCGGAGGCTGTCCATGATCAGCTGCAGCGCGTGCGGGTGCCGGACGTTGAGGCTGTTGCCGGTGCCGGTGTAGTCCATGTAGAACTGCGGCTCGTCGTCGACGAGCCTGTAGTAGGCCGGGTTGTCGATGCCGCGCATCGAGAGCATCGGACCGGCGTGGTTGCCCTCCGCCGTGTGGTTGTAGACAACGTCGAGGACGACCTCGATGCCCGCCCGGTGCAGGTCGCGGACCATCGCCTTGAACTCCTCGACGGCGCGGTCGTTCGCGCCGGCGCGGACGGCCGCGGAGTAGGTGTTCTGCGGCGCTAGGAACGCGATCGTGTTGTAGCCCCAGTAGTTGCTGCGGCCCGCCTCGACGAGGTGGTGGTCCTGCACGAACTGGTGCACCGGCATCAGCTCCAGCGTCGTCACGCCGAGCCGCTGCAGGTGCTCGATGACCGCCGGGTGTGCGAGTGCGGCGTAGGTGCCGCGCTCCTCCTCGGGGATGTCGGGGTGGGTCATCGTGAGGCCCTTGACGTGAGCCTCGTAGACCACGCTGTCCGAGTAGGGCACCCGCGGCGGGGTGTCCCCGGTCCAGTCGAAGAACGGGCTGACCACGACCGCGGTCATCATGTGGGGGCCGGAGTCGGTGTCGGTCGGCGGGCCCTCCGGACCGTCCTCGAAGGCGTACGGGAACACCGACTCGTCCCAGTCGACCTGGCCGTGCACGGCCTTCGCGTACGGGTCGAGCAGCAGCTTCGCCGGGTTGCACCGCAGACCGTTCTCCGGGTCGTACGGGCCGTGCACGCGGAAGCCGTAGCGCTGGCCGGGGGAGACGCTCGGCAGGTAGCCGTGGTGGACGAACGCGTCGACCTCGGGCAACCGGATGCACTCCTCGGAGCCGTCCTCGGCGATGAGGCAGAGCTCGACCTTCGTGGCGACCTCGCTGAAGAGGGCGAAGTTGGTGCCCGCCCCGTCGTACGTCGCCCCCAGCGGATAGGCGTGTCCGGGCCATACCTGGAGCGTCATGGGCGGGGCCCTACCCCCCGCCTGCCCCCGGCAGTCCCGCGGTAGCGTCCGAGCGGTGAGCAGCGAGAGCGTGACCCTGACCACTCCCGACGGCGAGATGCCCGCCTTCGTCGCCCGGCCGGACGGCGACCCGCTCGGCGGCGTGGTGGTCGTGCAGGAGGCGTTCGGCGTCACGAGCCACATCGAGGACGTCGCCCGGCGCTTCGCCGCGGCCGGCTACCTCGCGCTCGCGCCGGCGCTGTTCCACCGCACCGGCAGCCCGGTGCTGGCCTACGACGACCTCGACGGCGCCCGGCCGCAGATGGCGGCGCTGACCCGGCTCGGCATCGCCGCCGACCTCGACGCCTCCTTCGGCTGGCTCCGCGAGGCCGGGATCCCGGTCGCGCGGCAGGCCGTCGTCGGCTTCTGCATGGGCGGGTCGGTCGCGACCTTCGCCGCCGGTTCGTACGCCGTCGGTGCGGCGGTCAGCTTCTACGGCGGCGGCGTCTCCGAGGGCCGGTTCGGCTTCCCGCCGCTCGTCGAGCTCGCACCGGCCTTCACGACCCCGTGGCTGGGCCTGTACGGCGGCGACGACCACGGCATCCCGGTGAGCGATGTCGACGCGATGCGCACGGCGGCCGCGCAGGCGCCGGTCACCACCGACGTCGTGCTCTACCCGGACGCGAAGCACGGGTTCCACTGCGACGACCGGCCGGCGGTGTACGACGCGGAGGCGGCCCACGCCGGCTGGGCTCGTACCCTCGAGTTCCTCGCGGCCGAGCTGGGCTAGGTCGGACTGGCCCGGGCGGTCTCGCCGTGGGCGAGCGCGAGGCTGGACTCGCGGATCTCCTCCACGGCTGCGCCGCGGCAGACCAGCCAGGTCAGGAGCGCGACCGCCACGATGGACAGCGTCACCGCGTCGCCGGCACGGCCGTGCACGATGCTCCCCAGGCCGGCGTTCAGGTCCCACAGCACGTGGGCGGCGATGAAGGTCAGCAGCCGACGGCGGCGGCGGTAGAGCAGCACCATCATCCCGGCCCAGACCGTCAGTCCGATCGCGCCGGTGCCGTAGTAGAGGTGGTAGCTGATCCGGACGGCGATGCAGACCGCGTACAGCTGCCAGCCGTCCCAGCCGCGCTGCTCGAGCCGGTGGACGAGGAACCCGAGGACGACGATCTCCTCGACGATGCCGGCGTTGATCGAGGTGACGACGGCCGGGATCGCGAACCACAGCGGCAGCGCCGGCTTGGTCGGGTCGGTGATCAGGTGGATGTGTGGGGTCAGGTGGATCAGGAACCCCAGCAGCAGGAAGCCGGGGACGAACGCGTAGAGCACCACCTTGGCCGCGCGGGCCAGGTCGGCCCGGGGCCGGGTGAGATCGAGCCCGATCGCCCGGGCGCGGCCGCCGCTGACGGTGAGCAGGTAGAGCGCCACCAGTGCCGGGCCGGTCGAGAGGATCAGGTCCAGGGAGAGCAGCAGGGCGCCGAGCACCGGGTGACGCGGCGTGAGCGCGGGGGAGTGCGCCGAGCCGTTGTCGTAGTTCGTCAACGTCTGCGCCAGCGAGATCAGCGCGCTGGCGACCGCCTCGCCCGGGAAGATCGACAGGACGACGAGGATCTCCCAGCCGCTGGGCTTGCGGTCGCCCACCGCGGCGGCCCGCTGCAGTCGGCCGGGCAGGCAGCGCACCCAGCCGAACCCGCGGGTCGGTGCGGGCGCGGTCGGGTCCAGCGCTCCCGCGCGCACGGACGGCGAGGGATAGGTCGGCCGACCGGCCACGGGCGGGAAGGCCCCCGAGGGCGTGCGGACCCAGTCGGCCGGCGGCGCCCAGCCTGCCGGTGCCGGCGCCCAGCCGCCGGCCGGGTCCGGCCACCAGGCAACGGGCTGGGCGTAGCCCGGCGGCGCAGGGATCCAGGCACCCCCGGCCCAGACGTACGCGGCGCCCTCCGTCCCGGGCAGCTGCTGGGTCACGCGCCGACCCTAAGCCGAGTGGACCTCCGCGACCCGGAGATCGGGCCTCAGACCGCCGGGGCGGGTGGTGGACCCGCCGAACCGCCGGAGCCCCTGATCGAGCCGGTGATCTTCGCGCCGGCCGCCTTGACCGACGACAGCGGGCTCGCGATGTCCTCAAGCGACTTGCCCTCCGCGTCGACTCCGATCGCGAAGGCGACCACACCCCCGATCGCCATGACCGCGGCGCCGAGGACGTAGCCCCAGAACAGCGCGTTGTGGTCGTGGCCGTCGCCGACGAGCTTGCCGTAGAGCCACGGCCCGAGAGCCCCGAAGCTCTGCGCGATGGCGAAGAAGACCGCGATGGCCTTCGCGCGGACCTCGACCGGGAAGATCTCGGACACCGTGAGGTACGCGGCCGACGCACCGGCGCTGGCGAAGAAGAAGATCACGCCCCAGGCGATCGCCTGGGTCGTCGCGTTGAGCGCCCCCGCCTTGAAGAGGATGGCGGAGATGAGCAGCAGGACGCCCGACAGCAGGTAGGTGCCGCCGATCATCCGCCGCCGGCCCAGCGTGTCGAACAGCCGCCCCAGCACGAGCGGCCCCGCCAGGTTGCCGGCGGCGAAGATCAGGAAGAAGTAGGACGTCTTGTCGGACGCGACCCCGTAGATCTTGTTCAGCACCAGCCCGTAGGTGAAGAAGATCGAGTTGTAGAGGAACGACTGCGTGATCATCAGGGTCGCGCCGTAGGCGGACCGTTGCGGATAGATCCGGAACAACGTCACCGCGAGGCGGAAGAAGCCCATGCTGCCGGCGGGGCGGATCTCGACCGCGCGGTCGTCGTCGAGCTCACCCAGGGTTCCGCCGGTGTCGAGGGTGTGCTGCTCGATCTCCCGGATCGACTGCTCCGCCTCGTCGACCCGGCCGTGCATCAGCAGCCACCGGGGGCTCTCCGGCAGATTCTTGCGGACGAACAGGACGACGAAACCGAGGATCGGACCGAGCAGGAAGGCGGCGCGCCAGCCGGCGGTGCCACCGAAGTGACCGAGCAGCTCGAGCGTGAAGATCGACGCGATGAACGCGCCCGCCCAGTAGGTGCCGTTCACCCCGACGTCGACCCGTCCGCGGTACTTGGACGG
This sequence comes from Candidatus Melainabacteria bacterium, assembly GCA_903970495.1. GTDB lineage: Bacteria > Actinomycetota > Actinomycetes > Mycobacteriales > CAJCIY01 > CAJCIY01. Next base: position 5,833 of record CAJCIY010000064.1, read on the forward strand.
GATGAGCTCGTCGATGGCGGAGTTGATGGCCGCGTACTCGCCGCCGATGCCCATGCCGGCGACCACCCGGCAGAGGTCGAAGTAGAGCACCCAACCGCCGGAGCTACCGGCGGTCACGGCCGTCAGACCGCCGCCGACGAGGTAGACACCGAGCGTGATCATGAAGAGGTTGCGTCGGCCGAACCGGTCCGACAGCCCGCCGAAGAGGATCGCCCCGAGCACCTCGCCGACGAGGTAGAGCGTCCCCACCGAGAAGCTGACGGAGCCCGACGACAGGTGCTGGGTCTGCTCAATCTTGCTGGTGACGTTGCTCGCGATCGTGATCTCGAGTCCGTCGAGTATCCACGCGACACCCAGGGCGATCACCAGCCGGGTGTGGAAGCGCGACCAGCCAAGCCGGTCGATGCGCGCCGGGATGAGGCTCCGGATGGTGCCGTCGTCCCCGGTGCTCGTGCTGCTCTCGTACGTCGTCGTACTCATGGGCCACCGCCTTCCGAACCGCCGGTTACCCACTCGCGCTGCTGGGATGCACGTCACACCCGAGATCCGGCTCAGGGGCGGACCGCGGCGTGCCGAGACCACCGAGGTGGAGACGGCGCCGCCGGCCAGGCGGATCCCCTGGGGGTTCGTCCTGAGCCAGCTCGTCGTCCTCAACGTGCTGTTCGTGCTCTGGCGCGTCGTCGGCCACCTGGCGCTCGTCGGTCACGCCGGGGCCGACCGGCGCGGCCTCGCGATCTGGCGGCTCGAGCGGACCCTCCACCTCCCGAGCGAGCGGACCGTCCAGCAGCCGCTGCTCGCCCACCACGACCTCGTGCGGCTCGCCGACGGGGCGTACGCCTCGCTCCACGTCCCCGTCCTCGCGGTCACCCTGGTCTGGCTGCTGGTCCGCCACCGGGACGCGTACGCACGCTGGCGCGACGTGCTCGTGGTCTTCACCGGCGTCGGCCTGCTGCTGCAGCTGGTCCCGGTCGCGCCGCCGCGGCTGCTGCCGCAGCTCGGCGTCGTCGACACCGGGCGGCTCGACGGCCTCTCGGTCTACGGCGGCGGGAGCCGGGGTCTCACCGACCAGCTGGCGTCGATGCCCTCGATCCACGTCGGCTGGGCGCTGCTGGTCGCCTGCGCGGTGGTCAGTGGCTCACGCCGCGGGATGCGGTGGCTGGCGCTGCTCTACCCGGTGTCGATCACCTGGGTCGTCGTGGTGACGGGCAACCACTTCTGGCTCGACGGCGTTGCGGCCGCGGCGCTGCTGGGCCTGTCGTACGCGGCGGTGCGGGGGGTGCGGGCTCAGGCACCCGGCCGGGGCCGGCGCCGCGCAGCCGGCGGCGCATCGCCGAGCACGTCGCCGCCGCTCGCCGGGGGAGCCGTCGTCGGCGGCGCCGGGATCCCGGTCGTCGGGGGCGCAGGGGTGCCGGTCGGCGGCGGACCGGCCGGCGCGGCGGGGTAGTCGGGCGGCGCGGTGACGTCGTACGGGCCGGTCAGCGGGGCGACCGGCCGGGCGCGGCGGAACAGCGGCCGCTGGTCGCTCGGCGTCGCGCGGAGGTGCGCGACCAGCACGACGAGCGACAGCACGGTGAAGTAGAGCCCGGGCACGAGGGAGCGGAAGGCCTCGGCCCGGCTGCCGTCACCGCCGGGCGCGAAGATCGCCGGGCTGATCAGCCGGAAGATGGCGTACAGGGTCACGACCGCGAAGGTGACCGCGAGCAGCACGCAGACGAAGGACACCGCGGCGACGTAGCTGGAGCGCACCCGTCCGACCGGTCCGCTGCGGGAGCCGGGGTCGCTGAGCCGGCTGGCGGCGCGCAGGTGGATGAACAGGGCCGCGCCGGCGACGAGCGCGACCAGCGCGAACACCACGACCTCCCGGCTGACCGCGTCACCGACCGGGTGCTGCGCGGTGGTGCTCGAGCCGAAGGCGAGGCCGCTGCCACCCGAGTCGTCGGAGAAGTCCGAGAAGCCGTCGTCGCCGGAGAAGTCACCCGTCGACAGCCCGGTCACCGTCGTCCCGATCAGGCTGCACAGCCGGGCGACGACACCGTAGCTGGCGAACATCGTCGTGAAGAGCGCCACGAAGCTGGCGGCGAAGAGGTAGACCGCGAGCGGCCGCCGGCCGGTCGGGTCCGGGTCGGCGCGGTTGGACACCACGACGATCACCACGATCCCGATCAGCAGCAGCGGGACCAGGAAGATCAGCCCCGCGCCCAGGGCCACCAGCGAGCCGGCGTCGTCGAGCGTCATGGCGGGCAGCGTAGGGGTTCAGCGGGTGGTCGGAGGGACCTCGTCCACATCGACCTACAGCAGCGTCAGCGCGTGGATGGCGAGGCCGGCCAGCGCGCCGACGACGGTGCCGTTGA
>CAJCIY010000065.1 GCA_903970495.1 Candidatus Melainabacteria bacterium
CTCACGCCAGACCAGCTCGGCCGGACACTGGCCGCGCTGGCGGCGGCTCCCGGCGTCACCGCGACCCGGGACGGCGCGAAGCGGGTGGCCGGGCGGACAGCTCTCGGGATCGCGCTCACGCCGGCCGCGAGCAGCGCGCCGACGACGGTGCACGACGTGCAGCTGTGGGTCGACGAGGCCAGCGGGGTGCCGCTCGAGGTCACGATCACGCCGGTCGGGCAGAGCCGGCCGCTGCTGACCTCGAGCTTCCTGAGCTTCTCGGCCCGCGCACCGAAGGACGTCACCGACACGTTCTCGCCGCCGCCGGACGCGACCGTCCAGTACGTCGCCCAGGACTCTCCGGGCGGGGTGCTGACCCGCCTCCGCCCACTGCCCGCGCTCGCGTCGGTCGCCGGGCTGGTCCGGTCGTACGAGGGGCAGGCGTTCTCGTTCGGCGGCAACGACGCGGCGGGTGCGCTCGGCTACGGCCGCGGTCTCGCCCGCGTCGCGGCCATCGGGCTGTCGGGCGGGGACGCGCGCTCGATCGAGAAGGCGCTCGGCAGCGCGGCGACCGTGACCACGCTCGACGGTGCGTCGGTCTACCGGATCTCGACGCCGCTGGTCGACCTGGCGCTGCTGGACGCGGGCGGCCTGCACGTGGTCGTGGCCGGCACCGTGCCGCAGTCGACCCTGACGACAGTCCTCGGCGACCTGCAGAGCCGGCGGCTGCGCTTCGGCCCGGGCGGCCCGCCGTGACCGACCTCGCCGTCGAGGTGCGCGGCCTGACCAAGCGGTACGGCTCGGTCACCGCCGTCGACGGCATCGACCTCGCGATCCCGGTCGGCAGCCGGTTCGGCCTGCTCGGTCCCAACGGCTCCGGGAAGACGACCCTCGTCCGGATGCTGCTCGGTCTCGTCTACGCGACGAGCGGCACCGTCTCGGTGCTGGGCGAACCGATGCCGAAGCGGGCCGCGGCCGTGCTGCCACGGGTCGGGGCGCTGGTCGAGGGCCCGGCCGCCTACCCCCACCTGTCCGGGCGGAAGAACCTGCGGCTGCTCGATGCCGCCGGCCCCGGCGGCCGGCGCGCCGGCCGTACCGAACGCGTCGACGCGGCGCTCGCCACGGCCGGGCTCGACGTCGGCCGGCGCAAGGTGAAGGCGTACTCGCTGGGCATGCGGCAGCGGCTCGGCCTGGCCGCCGCGCTGCTGCACGCTCCGGACCTGCTGCTGCTCGACGAGCCCACCAACGGTCTCGACCCGAGCGGCATCCGCGAGCTGCGCGAGCTGCTCGTACGCCTGAACGAGGCCGGCACCACTGTCGTGCTCTCCAGCCACCTGCTGTCGGAGGTCGAGGCGCTGTGCACCGAGGTCGCGCTGCTCGACCACGGCCGGATCGTGTACGCCGGTGACCTCGCCGAGCTGCGGCCGCTCACCGGGCGCGTCCTGGTGGGGACCACGGAACCCGCTGCGGCACAGGCGGTTCTCGGCACCGCGGTGGTCGAGGTGACGGCCTCGTCGCTCGTGGTCGCCGACGCGGACGTGGCCGACGTCAACGCGCGGCTGGTGCACGCCGGCGTCCCCGTCACGTCGCTGGCGGCGGAGCGGCAGACCCTCGAGGACGTCGTCACCGGACTCGCCCCGGGCGACGGCCGATGATCCGCTCCGAGCTCGACAAGCTGCTGCGCCGGCCGCGTACGTGGCTCTCGCTGTTCCTGCTCGTGCTGCTGCCGACGGTCGTCGCGTTCTTCCTCGCCGGGACGCACACCGCGCCGCGGCCGGGGCAGGGCACCGCGTTCCTCGGCGAGGTCCTCAACGACGGCGCGCTCTACCCCGCCGCCGCGCTCGCCATCGTGCTGCCGATCTTCCTGCCGGTGTCGGTCGCCGTCGTCGCGGGCGACTCGGTGGCCGGCGAGGCGCAGCTCGGCACGCTGCGCTACCTGCTGGTCCGGCCGGTCGGGCGTACGCGGCTGCTCGCCGCCAAGCTCGTCGCGGTCACCGTCTTCGTGCTGCTCGCCGTCGTCGTGGTCGCCGGGGTCTCGTACGTGGTCGGCATCTCGCTGTTGCACAACGGTGGCGGCGGCATCCCGACGCTCTCGGGTACGCAGCGGCTCGGCACCCTCGCCGCCACCGAGCGAACGGTCGGGTCGGTGCTGTTCGTGGGCTGGTCGATGCTCGGCGTCGCCTCGATCGCGCTGTTCCTCTCGACGCTGTCGGACTCCGGTCTCGCGGCGACGCTGGGGGCGATCTCGGTGCTCATCGCCTCCGGGGTGCTGCAGGCGCTGGATGCGGCGCGCTCGATCCAGCCGTACCTGCCGACGCGCTACTGGCTGGCGTTCGTCGACCTGTTCCGGCAGCCGATCCTGTGGCGGAACGTCGACCGCGGGATCGCGCTGCAGGCCGTCTACGTCGTGGTGTTCCTGCTGCTCGCGTGGGCGAACTTCACCACCCGCGACGTCAAGGCCTGACCGGGACGCGCTGGCTCCCCGCAGTCCCGGCGTGGTCAGCCGGCTGCGCGGAGGCTGTCGCAGTCGGCCGCGGTCGGTGTGAAGACCGGCTGCGCGGACAGCTCCCGTAGGACGATCCCCTCGACCAACGGGCTCGTCGGCAGGTCCCCGTGGCTGATGACCGCGTCGCTGCAGACGTCCTGCAGCAGCACGTTCGTCGCACCCTCGAGGATCGCCGAGGACACCGGGTCGACGGTCATGTCGTCCGCGGTCCGCAGCGACACGTACGCGGGGCCCGGGCGCAGCGGCTTCGCGTTCAGGGTGTCGAGCAGGGCGCTCCCGGGCTCGAGCTCCGCGCACGCGTCGGTGCAGGCGCCCTGGACGAGCGCGCCCGCCGTCGCGGCGAGGTCCGCCCCGTGGTTGGGCGCGCCGAAGGTGACGACCCGCCGGACGTGGGCGATGCCACCGAGCTCCTGGACGTACAGCCGGGCGACGATGCTGCCGGCCGAGTAGCCCACCAGGTCGACCGACCCGGCGTGGGTGCGCTTCAGGGTCGAGGACACGAGCGACGCCAGCGCGCGGGCCTGGTCGTCGAGGTCGCCCGTGCCGTCGCCGGGCAGCGCGAGCACCGTCGCGTCGCGCCCGGTGGCGCGCAGCCGGGCGGCGAGCACCTCGAGGCCGGCCTGACTGCCGCCGTACCCGGGGACGAGGACGACCGGGCCGGGAGCGGCGCCGGCGGCCAGCGCCTTCGGGGCGGCGTGTCCGCGCAGCCCCACGACCAGGCCGACCACGAGCGCCACCGCGACCACGACCGCTGCGGCGCCGAGCACGCGGGCGCGGCGGGGCGCGAGTCCGAAGGGCACCGGCTCATCCTCACCCGGCTGGGCTCCGAGGCTGCCGCCGACGCCTCCAAGCTGTCCCGTTGCGGCCCGGTTCGAGCGGCGGCCGAGCGCACCTCGATCGTCCCGGGCCCGGCTTGGAGGCGTTGGCGCCGCGGGGCGGCGACGGCGGGCATCGCGAACGCTGCCAGGTGCGCCAGCTCGCCCCGGAGATGAGCCCGTCGGGATCCCGCGACCGCCGTCCTGGCAGCGGCCGCGACGGTCGGGTGGGGAAGCGGGCGGCTAGCGTCAGCCGGGTGCGGATCCTGCTGACCGGCGCGGCCGGCTTCATCGGCGGTCACATCCGCGAGGCGCTGCCCGGCCACGACGTCGTCGCCCTCGACGCGCTGCTGCCGAGCGTCCACCACGGCCGCGCGCCGGAGCTGCCCGTGGTCCACGCCGACGTCCGCGATGCCGCCGCGGTGGCGGGCGCGCTGTCGGGTGTCGACGCGGTCTGCCACCAGGCCGCGATGGTCGGCCTCGGCGTCGACATGTCCGACGCCCCCGAGTACGCGGGCTGCAACGACCTCGGCACCGCGGTGCTGCTCGCCGAGATGGCCCGCGCGAAGGTGACCCGGCTGGTCCTCGCGAGCAGCATGGTGGTCTACGGCGAGGGCCGGTACGTCTGCCCCGAGCACGGCGTCGTGCGCCCCGGGCCGCGCGCCGAAGCCGAGCTGCGGGCCCGGCGGTTCGAGCCGCCGTGCCCGGTCTGCGGCCGGCCGCTGGAGCCGGGCCTGGTGACCGAGGACGCGCCGCTCGACCCCCGCAACGTGTACGCGGCGACCAAGCTGGCGCAGGAGCACCTCGCGTCGAGCTGGGCCCGCTCGACCGGCGGCAGCGTGACCGCCCTGCGCTACCACAACGTGTACGGGCCGCGGATGCCGAAGGACACC
>CAJCIY010000066.1 GCA_903970495.1 Candidatus Melainabacteria bacterium
GCTCGCGGGCCGGGTCGTCGCGCCGGGCCTGTACGAGGCGCTCGTCGCCGACCAGCCGAACACCGTCCACGGCATCCCGGCGGAGGTCGCCGACGCGTGGGGCGAGCCGATCGACGACCTGCTGGCGCTCGGCCGCGCCCAGGTCATCGACGACGGGCTGCTCGAGCGGCAGCACCTCGACCTCGGCGCGGCCTCCGCGACGCTGCTCGAGGACGTCTCGCCGTACACGACCGGGCACCTGGCGTGGCTCGGGTCCTACATCGACGTGACCGCCGCCGGCGCCCTGGTCGTCGTGCCGACCCGCAACGTCGTGCTCGCGCACCCGATGCTGAGCCGGCAGGAGTCGCTGGCCGCGGCGCACGCGCTGCTGCTCAACGCCGACCGGCTCTACGACCAGGGGCCGGCCGGCATCAGCCCCCACCTGTACTGGTGGCGCGGCGGCGAGCTGACGATCCTGCCCGGCTCGCTCGACGGCGACCGGGTGGAGATGCGCCCGCCGCTCGAGTTCGTGCAGGTCCTGGAGCAGCTGCCCGACTAGCGCGTCTTCGCCTTCGCCGCCCGGAGCATCTCGGGGTGGCGCGAGATGTGCCCGTCGGCCCGGCCCTGCAGCACGTACGCGGTGTTGACCAGAGCGGTGTGGCTGAAGGCCTGCGGCACGTTGCCGAGCTGTCGCTTGGCCTTCGGGTCGTACTCCTCGGCGAGCAGGCCGACGTCGTTGCGCAGGCCGAGCAGCTTCTCGAACAGCTCCCGCGCCTCGGCGTCGCGGCCGACGACCAGGTAGTTGCTCGCGAGCCAGAACGAGCACATCAGGAACGTGCCCTCCTCGCCCGACAGACCGTCGCTGCCGGTCCCCGTGTCGTAGCGGCGGACGAAGCCGTCGGTGACCAGCTGCTGCTCGATCGCCTGCACCGTGCCGGCGACGGCCTCGCTGCCGGAGTCGACGAAGCCGACCAGCGGGAACAGCAGCGAAGAGGCGTCCACCGCCGTGCTGCCGTAGGACTGCACGAAGGTCTTGCGGTCGGCGTCGTAGCCACGCGCCATGACCTCGGCCTTGATCTGGTCGCGCGTCGCGCGCCAGCGGTCGATCGGCCCGGCCCGGTCGAAGGTCTCGAGGGTACGGACGGCGCGGTCCATCGCGACCCAGGCCATCACCTTGCTGTGGGTGAAGTGCTGCTGTCCGCCGCGCACCTCCCACAGCCCCTCGTCCGGCTCACGCCAGGCACCCTCGAGGAACTCCAGCAGCTTGACCTGCAACGGCCAGGACGCGTCGCCCATGCTCGGCGCACCCTCCGCCTCGCGGACGTCGAGCCGGGACGCGCGCGCGACGTAGAGCGCGTCGAGCACCTCGCCGTAGACGTCGAGCTGGCGCTGGTCGACCGCGGCGTTGCCGACCCGGACCGGCGCGCTGCCCTCGTACCCGGGCAGCCAGGGCAGCTCGTACTCGGAGAGCCGCCGCTCGCCGGCGACGCCGTACATGATCTGCAGCTTCGAGGCATCTCCGGCGATCGCCCGCAGCAGCCACTCCCGCCAGGCGGACGCCTCCTCCTCGAAGCCGGCGGCGAGCAGCGCGGTCAGCGTGAAGGTCGAGTCGCGGAGCCAGCAGTAGCGGTAGTCCCAGTTGCGGCCGCCGCCGATCTGCTCGGGGAGCGAGGTGGTGCCGGCGGCCACGATGCCGCCGGTCGGCCGGTAGATGAGCGCCTTCAGCGTCAGCAGGCTGCGCTTGACGGCCTCCGGGTAGTCGCCGTCGTAGGTGCTGGTCTTGACCCAGTCCGTCCAGAACGACTCCGCCTGCTCCAGCAACTCGTCAGCGTTGCGGGCGTCGTCGAGGTCGACGTGCGAGGGCTGCCACCGCAGCGTGAAGGCCAGGCACTCGCCCTCGCCGACCGTGAAGTCGGCGATGGTGCTGAAGTCGCGGCCCTCGGTGCGGATCGGCGCGTCGAGCACCACCATGTTCGGCCCGGCGATCGCGACCAGCCGGTTGTCCATGCGGCGCACCCAGGGGATCGACGCGCCGTAGTCGAACCGCAGCGTCAGGTCGAGGTGCATCTGCACCGCGCCGGAGATCCCGGTCACGGTGCGGACCAGCGCCGGCTCGCCGCCGTCCAGCGGCATGAAGTCGGTGACCCGGACGCGGCCCTCGTCGGTCTCCCACTCGGTGTCCAGGATCAGCGTGCCCTCCCGGTACGCGCGGGTGGTGCGGGCGCGCGCGTCGGTCGGGGCGAGCAGCCAGCGGCCGTCGTCCTCCGAGCCGAGCAGCGCGGCGAACACCGACTGCGAGTCGAACCGCGGCAAGCACAGCCAGTCGACGCTGCCCCGGCGGTCGACCAGGGCGAGCGTGTGCATGTCGCCGACGACGGCGTAGTCCTCGATCTGGCCGGGCACGGTTCTCCTTCGACGCGGGCGGCGCTCGCTGTGCTGCCTGTGCTGGTGGTCCTTCCGAGCGGGCGGACCCGGGCGGACGGTCCTAGGCTCCTGGCCGACCCATCATGCCGTCCGCGGCCCGTCCGACCCGTCTGGGAGCCCGTGCGTCACCGATCCGCCCTCGTGCGCGCCGTCGCCGTCCCGGCGGCGCTCGCCTGCGGCGCCGTGCTCGCGGGGTGCCACGCGCCGAACGCCCGGGTCGTGCGGACCGTCACCGTCGAGTTCGTGACCGCGAACTCCGGAGCGGCCCGGCCGGTGGTCATCGCGACCTGCGGCCACCTGCCGGGCGTGACCGTGACGCCGACCGAGCAGGGTGACCCGAACGTCATCCTCGACTACAGCCGGGCCTCCACCGGCGAGTACGAAGCGCTGACGGACTGCATCACGAACCTGCAGGAGACCCAGCCGGCGCTGCAGATCCGCGACTACGTCGGCGACGACGGGACCGACAACTGACGACCAGCCGGCCGGGTGACCGGGCGGCGAGCGACAGCTAGCGGGTGAGGCGGGCCTGGACCTCGGCGAGGTCGGGCAGGTCGTCGGGCCGGGTCGGCCAGCCGATGTGGCCGTCGCCGTGCCAGCGCGGCACCAGGTGCACGTGCAGGTGGAAGACGTCCTGCCCGCTGGCGGCGCCGGTGTTCTGCCGCATCGTCAGGCCGTCGGGCTGCAGCCGGTCGTGCAGCAGGGCCGCCGTCGCGTGCACGGCCCGCGCGACCGCGACGACGTCCTCGGCGTCGCCGTCCCACAGGTGCTCGACGTGCCGGCGCGGCGCGACCAGCGTGTGGCCCAGGGCCGACGGCCTGCGGTCGAGGAACGCCACCGCGTCGTCGTCCGCGTAGATGACGTGAGCCGGTGCCTCACCCGTCACGATCGCGCAGAAGATGCAGCCGGCCACGAGCCGCAGGCTAGTGCGGCTTGTGGAACCCCCGGGCGCGGTGGTCGCCGAAGACGCTGGCGTCGGTCTCCCACCACGGGCGTACGCGGCCCGGCTCCTCGATCGCGAGCCGGTCGTCGAGCACCTGCTGGTCGAGGTCGGCGTCGACGTGCGCGGCCTCGCGGGCGTCGGCGTGGATCCACTGCCGCAGCACGATGAGCAGGTACGGCACGTCGATCAGCTCGGCGAGCCCCCACAGGATCGCGCCGGCCAGGTGCTGGTCGTGCAGCGGCGACGGTCCCCACGCCCGCCGGCTCGCGAGCGTCCGCAGCGGGGCGGGGATCGAGCCCGCGTACGACAGCGCGATGCCCGGGATGGCGTCGACCAGCAGCTCGATGAGCCCGACGAACAGCACCAGCCCGACGCCGAGGCTGCTCGCGCGGGCGTCCTCGCGGGCCAGCGGTGCGGCGACCGCGGCACCGAGGACGAGCAGCACGACGCCGAGCAGGTCGCCCGCGACGCGGCTGTCGACCGCGAGCCGCAGCAGCGGCGTGAACACCAGCGCGGCGGTCACGACGGGGACGAGGACCGGGCCGAGCAGCGGATGGCCGAGCGCGCG
>CAJCIY010000067.1 GCA_903970495.1 Candidatus Melainabacteria bacterium
ATGCACCGCCACTGGGTCGGTTGCGAGATCGGCGACGTGGACCCGATCGTGCGGCGGCTCTCTGGCGAGGAGAGCCAGTTCGAGATGCCCGGGCGGGGCGACTCCGCCAAGGGCCCGAGGCGCGCGGCAAGGCGCCCTGACCAGCCCCGGACCTTGTTCTAGCCGAGCGCCCGTCCGTCGGTCCCCTTGGGGATGCGTGGAACCGCCAGGCTCTCGGCGTCCTGCTCGACGGTGACAATGCCGAGGTAGCAGCTCGGAAAGGTCCACGTCCGCCAGAGTTCGTGGTACGGCGTCAACTCGGCGGCGTTGCCGATGCGATCCGTGAGCCAGGGCGCCAGCTTCCGGCTTGGAACCATGAGCACGCCGCCGGAGACGTACCCCTTGAGCAGGCCCAGCGCGATGCGGTTGATCGCGCGGTGACTAGAGGAGACGTTGCCGGTCTCCCACTCGATCACGAAGGGCTTGGGGGTGTCGTGTTCGAAGGTGAAGTGGCAGTCGAAAGCTCCAGGCTGCGAGCCTTTCCGTACCGCCTCCGCCCCGTCGATCGGCTTCGCCGCCGGGGCGCGGGCCTCCAACTCCCAGCCACGCGTCTTCAGGTAGGTCGTTAGGCCGGTCTTGATCGGTCCGACCCCGTTGCCGTGTCCGGACTTCTTGCCTGACTCGGGGTAGATCGTGAACTTGTCGCTGCCTGGCGGCCACACGACGTGCTTCATGGCCTCGCGGATGTCGGCGACTACAGCCTTGTACGCGTCTGACTCGGAGTACCCGTCTCGGTCCACGAGGTGGGTCCAGTCGTCGATCTTCATCGACACCGGAGCGTAGTCGTCGGCGAGCTCGGCAATGCATGTTGCTGAGGGCTAGAGACGGTGTCCGTGTCAGCCGTTGCCGCCGTAGGGTCGCGATGTGCACTCGGTCGCCGCCGTCTACGTGCGGGTCAGCTCGACGGCGCAGGTGGAGGGCCGCTCCCTGGAGGGGCAGGTCGACGACTGCCGTCGCGCTGCCGCCGGCCGCGCGCTCGACGTGGCCGACGCGCTCGTGTTCGTCGAGGAGGGCGTCTCGGGGACGCACGCCTCCCGGCCCGCCTTCGACCGGATGCTCGCCGCGGCCCGGCAGGGGCGGTTCCAGACCCTGTTCATCTGGAAGCTGTCCCGGTTCGCCCGCAACGCCCGGGCCGCCCTCAACTCGCTGCACGAGCTGCAGGAGCTCGGGGTCGCCGTCTACTTCGTCCAGGACGGCCTCGACACCGCCTCCCCGATCACCCGGGCCGTGGTGCTGCCCGTGCTCGCCGGCTTCGCGGAGCTGGAGTCCGACAACATCCGCGAGCAGGCGATGCTCGGCAAGTGGACCGGCGCCCGGGCCGGGGCCTGGGTCTCGGGGACCGGGCCGTTCGGCTACCGGACCGAGGGCGAGGCGCACGCCCGGCGCCTCGTCGCCGACGACGAGCCGTGGGACGGGGCGGGCGGTCGGTCCGCCGCGGACGTCGTGCGGCTGGCGTTCGCCCTGTGCGTAGACGAGGGGTTCGGCCCGTTCCAGGTCGCCCAGCGGCTCAACGCCCTGGAGGTCCCGCCGCCCGCCGCGTGGCCCCGCACGCAGCGGCGTGCCGCCCACCGGACGGGCTGGGAGCACGGCACCGTCAAGAAGCTGCTGGTCGACGAGACCTACGTCGGGCGGGCCGCCTTCGGGCGCTACACCCGGGTCCGCCCCGACCCCGCCCTGGTCGAGGCCCGCCGCCGACGGGGCCACCCGCGGCCGGAGGAGAAGGTCAAGGTCCTGGCGCCGCCCGAGCGGGTCCTCCGCGTCGAGGTCCCCTGTCTGGTCGACGCCCCGGTGTTCGAGGCGGCGCAGGCGCGGCTCGCCTCCCCCGACCCCCGGCGGACGTCCCACGCCCGCCGGCTGTACCTGCTGTCGGGCGGCCGGACGGTCTGCGGCCTGTGCGGGCGGCCGTACTTCGGCCTGACCCGCAAGCCGTACGCCTACATGGTCTGCTCGGGCACCGCCCCGCGGATCCCCGTCGGTGAGCGGTGCGTCGGTGCCCCCCGCCTGGTGGCCGACCGGTACGAGGACGACGTCTGGGGCCGGGTCGTCGACCTGCTCGACGACACCGACGGGCAGCTCTACGCGCTGGTGTCCCGGGACCTCGGCCGGGCGGAGCCGACGGCGGACGCGGCCCCGCGGGTCGCCGAGCTGGGGGCCCGGGTCAAGCAGCTGGGCGTCGAGATGGAGCGGCTGGTCGCCGCGATCCGCCGGGGCGTCCTGCCCGACGACGTGGCCGACGCCGCCGTGCGGGACGTCGACACCCAGCGGGCCGCCGCGACCCAGGAGCTCGCACGGCTGCGGGCGACGGCCGGCGGCGAGGACGCCTTCCAGGGCTTCCTGCGGACCGTGAGGGAGGTCGCGGGCCTGCGCGGCGAGCTGCGAGACGCCACGGCCGAGGACCGCGACCGCTGGCTCGGCCAGCTGTCGGTGCAGGTCACCGTGCAGGCGGACGGGGCGCTCGACCTGCGCCTGGTGCTGCCACTCAGCCCGTCGGACCTGGCGGCCCGCTCCGACGACGAGTGGCAGGAGCGGATGCGCGCCGAGGACGCCGACTTGTCAGCCGCCGTACCCCCAACGGGATTCGAACCCGTGCTGCCGCCTTGAAAGGGCGGTGTCCTGGGCCGCTAGACGATGGGGGCGCGCGACGCCGATCCGAGGATAGAGCCGCCCCCGACGTGGAACGCTGAGGTCGTGAGCGCACCGCTGTCCGCCGGCCAGCTGCTGGTCGCCGCCCCGGCACTGCGCGACCCGAGCTTCCTGCGCGCCGTGGTGCTGCTGCTCGAGTACGACCGCGCCGAGGGCGCCCTCGGTGTGGTGATCTCCCGGCCGTCGGAGACGACGGTCGCCGAGCTGCTGCCCGCGTGGCAGCCGATCGCGACGGCGCCGCAGGTCGTGCACGTCGGCGGCCCGGTCGCGCCGACGGCCGCGATCGGGCTGGTCGCGGTCCGCTCCCGGGACCGGGCGAGCCTGCCGCGCGCCGCCTTCGCCCCGCTGCCGACGCAGCCGATGGGTCCGCTGCTGCTCGGCACCGTCGACCTCGACGCCGACACCGCGCAGGTCGCCCCGGCGCTGGCCGGCATGCGGCTGTTCGCCGGGTACTCCGGCTGGGAGGCCGGACAGCTGGAGGTCGAGGTGTCTGAGGGCGCCTGGTACGTCCTGCCGGTGCTCCCGTCGGACCCGTTCGCTCCCGCGCCCGCCCGGCTGTGGCGGGACGTCCTGCACCGGCAGGGTCCGCCGCTCTCGCTGGTCGGCGAGATGCCCGTCGACCCGTCGGTCAACTGACCCGCCCCACCAGTTTGTTGAACTCACAACCAAAATCGGGAAGGATGACCTGCGGCGCCCGGTTCTTGGCAGCGTCATCATCGCGATGCACCTACAGGAGGACGCCATGCCCGCCGTCAGTGCCGACACCCTCACGCTCCCGCGACTGTCCGCGCCGGGGCTCGGCGACATCGAGCGCCCCGTCCGCCGGGTCACGCACGCGCCGCAGGGCTACGAGGGCGAGGGCTTCCCGGTCCGCCGCGCGTTCGCGGGCGTCCCGAAGAGCGAGCTGGACCCGTTCGTGCACATGGACCAGATGGGTGAGGTCGAGTACGCAGCGGGCGAGCCCAAGGGCACCCCGTGGCACCCGCACCGCGGGTTCGAGACCGTCACGTACATCATGGACGGGGAGTTCCTGCACCAGGACTCGCACGGCGGCGGCGGCACGATCAAGGACGGCGCCACGCAGTGGATGACCGCGGGATCGGGGATCCTGCACATCGAGACCCCGCCGGCTGCGCTCGTCGAGGCGGGCGGCCTGTTCCACGGCATCCAGCTCTGGGTGAACCTGCCGGGCAAGGACAAGTTCCTGGCGCCGGCGTACCAGAACCTCGAGGGCGGCGACGTCGCGCTGCTAGCCGCCGACGACGGCGGGGCGCTGATCCGGCTGATCGCCGGTGACCTCGAGGGCCACCGCGGCCCGGGCTCGACCCACACGCCGATCACCGTCGCGCACGCGACCGTGTTCCCGGGGATGCGGCTGTCGACCCCGTGGCCGGCCGACTTCAACGCGCTCGTCTACGTCCTGGCTGGCGCTGGCACCGTCGGCACCGAGAACCGTCCGGTGCGGACCGGTGACCTCGCGACGATGGGCGCGGGCGACCGGCTGACCATGCAGGCGGCGACCACGAGCGACGGCCCGAGCGAGGCCTTCGAGGTGCTGCTGCTCGGCGGCCGCCCGATCCGCGAGCCGGTGGCGCAGTACGGCCCGTTCGTGATGAACACGCAGGCCGAGCTGCAGCAGGCGGTTGCGGACTTCCAGGCGGGCCGGCTCGGGGTCATCCCCGAGGGCGCCCTCATGCCGCACGTCTACTCCGGCGCCAACGGCTGACCGCGGCGCCCGTTTCACCCGTGTCGCTGGCCGCCGTTGTCGGAGGTCGGCGTCACGCTGGTGCCATGACCGCCGAGCCGCTCTCGCCGAGCCGCACCGACCTCGCCGTCGCGCCGCTGCCGCGGCGAGCGCCGGCCGACCCGACCGACGAGACCGAGCGGCTGCGCGACTGGGGTCTGCTCACGAGCGTGCTGGAGGCGCTCACGGCCGACGAGCTCGAGCGCTGCCGCAGCATGCTCGTGGTGCACGCCGACGGCAGCGTCGAGTGCCTCGAGAGCGCCGGCTGCCCGTCGGACCGGGCGATGCACCCGGGCGCCGCCACCTGCGCCGAGGTGCTCGGCGACTGCTGCTGAGCCCAGGCGCCCGAGTCAGGCTGCTGAGCCCCGGCTCAGGCCGGGAGGGTGACCTCGACGGTGTCCGGCAGCACGATGGTGTCCCGCACCCGGTGCTGGCCGGTGGCGAAGAACAGCACGGTGTAGACCAGCGCCGCGACCACGAAGCCGACCTCGAAGGTGAGGTCACCGAGGCCCGGGTGGTGCTTGGGCACCACCGCGACGAACTTGGTCTGGTCGGAGAACAGCGGGATCGAGACCGCCATCCCGATCGCCATCGCGAGGAAGCCGCCGATCGGGTTGTGCCGCGGGTCGAACGGCAGCCCGTCGACGCGCTTGCTGCGCCGCAGCACCTGGTCGGTCAGGTAGACACCCAGCCACGGGCCGATCCAGTACGCGATGATCAGCAGGAAGTTCTCGTACCGGTCGGGGGAGTTCAGCGACGTGGCGGCCAGGACCGTGCCGGCCGCACCGAACACGACGGCCGCGATGGCCCGGCGGAGCGTGAGCGGCAGCTTGATCCCGAGCGCCAGGAACGACATGGCGCCGGAGTACACGTTGAGGGCGTTCGCGGCGATGGCCCCGATGGTGATCGCCAGCAGCACGAGGTCACCGAGCGCGGTCGCCATCGGCGACGTGAAGACGGTCGCCGGGTTGTTGCCGAACCAGCTGCCCGGGTCGATCTTGGGGATCGTGACGGCGGCGGCGCCCACGATCTCGAGGAAGACGCACGAGACGAAGACGCCGGATCCGGCGAACAGCCCGGTCGTGAAGCGGCTGGTCTTCTCCGGCAGGTAGCGGGCGTAGTCGGTCGCGTACGGGTTCCAGCCCGCGGCGTACCCGAAGGTGGCGCCGAACTCGACCAGGAACCCGCCCGAGCCGCTGTGCTGGTGGAGCGAACCGGGGTGCGCCTTGGTCAGGATCACGACCGCGCCGATCACGAAGATCACCACGAGCACGGGCACGACGTAACGCTCGAAGGCCTGGATCAGGTTGTGGCCGAGGAAGGCGAGCAAGAGCTGGATCACCACGACGATGGCCAGTGCGAGCCCCTTGGGCATGTGCGTCAGGCTCGAGAGGGCGTAGGTGCCGCTCACCGAGTTGACCGCGAACCAGCCGGCCCCAGCGGTCAGCGCGTTGAGCCCTGCCGGCAGGACGTTGCCGAGCCGACCGAACGAGATCCGCGACAGGATCATCTGCGGCAGCCCGGTGCGCGGTCCGCGCGAGGACAGCACGCCCATCGTCACCGACCCGAGCAGCGTGCCGGTGACGATCGCGACGACGGCGGCGTCGAACGACTGCCCGAAGGCGACGATCGCCAGCACACCGACGAAGATCGTCGCAAACTCCATGTTGGGCGAGATCCAGGTCCACAGCAGGTCGATCGGCCGGCCGTGGCGCTCGGAGAGGGCGACCATCTCGGCGCCGCCCGGCTCGACGGCCAGGACCTTCGCGCCGTAGGTGCCCTCCCGGATGTCGGCGGCGACGGCCGCCGGTTCGGCGTGGGTGGTGGCTGTGCTCACGCGGGCTCCTCGGCTCGTGCGGTCGGTCGGCGGACGCGCGGCGACAGTAGGCGTTTCGTATGACATCCGTGTTGCACGCTGAACCGGCACGACTCCGGGTACGGAGGTCACTCGTGGAGACGATGAGGCCCGCGCCGCCGGGGGGCGAGGCCGCGGAGCCCGGTTGGGCGCTGCGGCTGCCCGCGACCGGCGACCCCCGGGCCGTCGTGCTGGTCCTGTACGGCGGCAAGGCCGTCAGCCACGACCGCTCCAGCGCCCGGCACCTCTCGGCCGCCCGGCTGGTCCCGGTCGCCCGCTCGCTGCACCGGCGACTCGAGCCGCTGGGCGTCGAGGTCCGGATGCTCCGCTACCGCTACCGCGGCTGGAACCGGGCCGAGGCCTCCCCGGTCTCCGACGCGATCTGGGCGCTGGCCCAGATCCGCGACGAGCACCCCGGGCTGCCGGTCGTGCTCGTCGGTCACTCGATGGGTGGCAGGGCCGCGCTCCGGGCGGCGGGCGACCCGTCGGTCGTCGGGGTCGTGGCCCTGGCGCCGTGGTGCGAGCGGGGTGACCCGGTCGACCAGCTAACCGGTCAGCGGCTGCGGATCCTGCACGGCAGCCGGGACCGCTGGACCGACCCCCGGGCCTCGCAGGCGCTCGCCGCGGCCGCTGAGGCCCTCGGCGCCGACGTCCGCTGGACCGACATGGGGCCGGTCGGGCACTTCATGCTGCGGCGCGCCCGGCACTGGTCTGCGATGACCGCGTACCTGGTCCGGGACGCCCTGCTCGCCGTGGGGCTCGACGGGATGCCACGATCGGCGTCCGGCCGAACCGAAGACGTCCCGTCCGCGAACGACCAGGTGTAGCCCCCGACGATGAAGAGGCACCCGTGACCAGCGAGAACCCCCGACGTCGGCTGGCCGTCGTCGGGTCGGGTGTTGCCGGTCTGACCGCGGCCTGGGCGGCCCACCGCACCTGGGACGTGACCCTGTACGAGGCCGACGACCGCGCCGGCGGGCACGCCCACACCCACGACCGCACCGGTCCGAGCGGCCGCACGGTCGCGGTCGACACCGGCTTCATCGTCCACAACCGGCGGACGTACCCGACGTTGCTGCGGCTGTTCGCCGAGCTCGGCGTCGAGACGCAGGAGTCGGAGATGTCGATGTCGGTCCGCTGCGACGGCTGCGGCCTCGAGTACGCCGGCGCCCGGAAGGCGCCCGGCATCTTCGCGCAGGGCGTCCGGTCGCTGCGGCCGCGCTACCTGCGGATGCTCGTGGAGATCAAGCGCTTCCACCGCCAGGCGAAGGCGTTGCTCGCCTCGGGCGCGCCCGGCCCGGACAGCGCCGCCGGCGGGCAGGAGCTGACGCTGGGCGAGTTCCTCGACCGCGGCCAATACTCGGCGTACTTCCGCACGCACTTCATGGTCCCGGTCGTGGCCGCGGTCTGGTCGACAGCGCCGTCGCGGTCGCTCGAGTACCCGGCGCGCTACCTCTTCTCGTTCCTCGACAACCACGGCATGCTGACCGTCACCGGCTCGCCGACCTGGCGCACGGTCACGGGCGGGTCGCGGTCCTACGTCGAGCGGGTGACCAAGGAGCTGACGGCGGTCCGACTCGGGACGCCGGTGACCGCGGTCCGCCGCTTCGCCGACCACGTCGAGGTCGACGGCGAACCGTATGACGCGGTGGTCGTCGCGACGCACCCGCACCAGGCGCTCGCGCTGCTCGCCGACCCGACGCCGCTCGAGACCGAGCTGCTCGGCGCGATCACGTACACGCCGAACGAGACGGTGCTGCACGACGACACCTCGATCCTGCCGACGGCCCCGAACGCCGCGGCCAGCTGGAACGTGCGGATCGGCGGCTGCTCGGCCGACGAGGACGCGGTCCTGGTCACGTACGACATGAACCGGCTGCAGCGGCTGGAGACCGACGACCGCTACCTCGTCAGCCTCAACGCGGCGGGCCGCATCGACGACGCGAGGGTGCTCGCACGGATGAGCTACGAGCACCCGCTCTACACGCGGTCGTCGGTGGCGGCGCAGGCCCGGCTCGGCGAGATCTCGACGGGGCGCACGGCGTTCGCCGGCGCGTACCACGGCTGGGGCTTCCACGAGGACGGCGCCCTGTCGGGCCTGCGCGCCGCCGAGTCGCTCGGAGTCTCCTGGTGACCGCCGCCCACCCTCAAATTGTTGGGTCAGATGCGTCAGATCTGACGCATCTGACCCAACAATTTGTGCATACCGCGCCGGCGATCTACGACACCGTCGTCACGCACGTCCGGACGGCGCCGCTGCGCAACACGTTCTCCTACAAGAGCTACTCCTGGTACGTCGATCTCGACGCCCTCCCCCGACTGCCCCGGTACGCGCGGGCCCTCGCCCGCTTCGATGCCCGCGACCACTTCGACGGGACGGCCCCCACGATCCGGGCCGGCATCGACCGCGTCCTCGCCGCGCGCGGCATCGAGGACGTCGAGCGGGTCACGATGCTCGCCAGCCCCCGCGTCCTCGGGTACGTCTTCAACCCGCTGTCGGTCTACTGGTGCCACCGGGCCGACGGGTCGCTGGCCTGCGTCGTCGCCGAGGTGCACAACACCTACGGCGAGCGGCACGCCTACGTCGTCGGCACCGACGACCGCGGCCGCGCCGAGGTGGACAAGGCCTTCTACGTCTCGCCGTTCTACGAGGTCGAAGGCCGCTACACGATGAGCCTGCCCGAGCCGGGCGACCTGCTCGAGCAGGTCATCACCCTCCACCGCGAGGGCGAGCCGCCGTTCGTCGCCTCGGTCCGCGGTCACGCGTCGCCCGCGACCGTCGGCTCGCTCGCCCGCTCGGTGCTCCGCTGCCCCGGCGCGTCGGTCGGCGTCGCTCTCAAGATCCGGCTGCAGGGCGTCAGGCTCTGGCTGCGCCGGCTGCCCGTCGCCACCCGTCCGCCGCTCGACCCGCAGGAAGGCGTCACCCGATGACCGCGACCCCGCAGGCCGCACAGCCCACCACCCAGACCGGCATCGACCCGGCGCTGTGGCCCGACATCGCGGCGGTGCCGCACAAGCCGGTCCGGGCGAAGGTCGCCGAGGTGCTGTTCGCCCGCGCGGTGGGCCGGCTCCCGCTCCGCGTCGAGCTGCCGACCGGGAAGGTGCTCGGCGCGGGCGGTCCGGACGCGCCGGTCATGGTTGTCGCCCGGCCGCACGCGCTGTGGGAGCGGCTCGGCACCAGCGGCCTGGTCGGGTTCGGCGAGGCGTACATGGCCAAGGACTGGGACACCCCGGACCTCGCGGGACTGCTGACCGTCTTCGCCGGCAGCGTCGCGACGGTCATCCCCCCTGTGCTGCAGCGCTTCCGGAAGATCGCGGTGCTCGCCCAGCCCAACAGCGAGCGCAACACGAGCGAGCAGTCGCGGGCGAACATCGCCCGGCACTACGACCTGTCCAACGCGATGTTCGAGCAGTTCCTCGACGAGACCATGACGTACTCGTCGGCGCTGTTCGAGCCCGCGGCGGCGCCGGGCTGGGACCAGCTCGCCGACGCGCAGCGCCGCAAGGTCGACCGGCTGCTCGACGGCGTCGGCGTCGGCGCGGGCACGCAGCTGCTGGAGATCGGCACCGGCTGGGGCGAGCTCTCGCTGCGGGCCGCCGCGCGCGGTGCCACGGTCACCTCGCTCACGCTCTCGAGCGAGCAGAAGGCGCTGGCCGAGCAGCGGATCGCCCAGGCCGGTCTGTCCGACCGCGTCACCGTCGAGCTGCGCGACTACCGCGCGCAGGAGGGCACCTACGACGCGGTCGTCTCCGTCGAGATGATCGAGGCCGTCGGCTACGACTACTGGCCGGTCTACTTCGGGACCCTCGACCGACTGCTCAAGCCGGGCGGCAAGGTCGGGCTGCAGGCGATCACGATGCCGCACGACCGGATGCTGGCCTCACGCAACACGTACACGTGGATCCACAAGTACATCTTCCCGGGCGGGATCATCCCCTCGACCGAGTCGATCGAGCACAACGTCGCGCACGACACCACCCTCACGGTGGCCGACCGGTTCGCGATGGGGCCGGACTACGCCGAGACGCTGCGCCTGTGGCGCGAGCGGTTCGACGCGAACGGCGCGGCGGTCGCGGAGCTCGGGTTCGACGAGACCTTCCACCGGATGTGGGCGCTCTACCTCGCGTACTCGGAGGCGGGCTTCCGCGCCGACTACCTCAACGTCTACCAGTACGTGCTGGCGAAGGGCTGACACCGTGGCACTGCTGATCCCGGGCCGCGGCGGCGTCGCCGCGCGCCTCGCACCCCTGCTCGAGCCGCTCTTCGGCGGTGAGCTCCCGATCCGCGTCACCGCGTGGGACGGCTCGTCGGTCGGCCCGGCCGACGGCCCCGCCGTCGTCATCCGCTCGCGCCGCGCGCTGCGCCGGCTGCTGTGGCAGCCCGACGAGCTCGGCCTGGCCCAGGCGTACGTCACCGGTGAGCTCGACGTCGACGGCGACCTGCTCGACGGCTTCACCCGGATCTGGGCCGCCGCCCGCGCACGCGACCTGCACATCGAGCGGCCGCCGCTCAAGGACCTCGCCAAGGCGGCGCTCACCGCGCTGACCCTCGGCGGCATCGGACCGAGGCCGAAAGCCCCTGTCTCGCAGGCGAAGCTGAGCGGGAAGCTGCACTCGCTGCTCCGCGACCGCGACGCGATCAGCCACCACTACGACCTGTCGAACGACTTCTACGCGCTGATCCTCGACGCGCACATGGCGTACTCCTCGGCGTACTTCACCGAGCCGGGGCAGCCGATCGAGCAGGCGCAGGCGAACAAGCTCGCGATGGTCTGCCGCAAGATCGGGCTCGAGCCGGGCATGCGGTTCCTCGACGTCGGCTGCGGCTGGGGCTCGCTGTCCCTGTACGCCGCCGAGCACTACGGCGTCGATGTCGTCGGCGTGACGCTGAGCAAGGAGCAGAAGGCGTTCATCGACGCGCGCATCGCCGAGCGTGGGTTGACCGGCAAGGTCGAGATCCGGCTGCAGGACTACCGCGAGATCCCCGACGGCCCGTTCGACGCGATCGCTTCGCTCGAGATGGGCGAGCACGTGGGCCAGGACAACTACCCCACGTACGTGAGCCAGCTGCACGCGCTGGTCCGCGACGAGGGCCGGGTGCTCATCCAGCAGATGTCGCGGGGCGACCGCTTTCCCGGCGGCGGCCCGTTCATCGAGTGCTTCATTGCCCCCGACATGTACATGCGCCCGGTCGGTCAGACCGTCGACCTCGTTGAGCGCTCGGGCCTGGAGGTCCGCGACGTGCACGCGATGCGCGAGCACTACGTGTGGACCGTCGAGGCCTGGCTGCAGACGTTCGAGGAGAACTTCGAGGCGGCGGTCGCGATGGTCGGCGAGGAGGTCGCGCGGGTCTGGCGGCTCTACCTCGTCGGCGGCCTGCTGACCTTCCGCGAGGGACGGATGGGCGTCGACCAGATCCTGTCGGTGAAGCGGGCCGCGGACGGGACGAGCGGCATGCCGGCCGTACGCCCGGACTGGCTGTCGGGCTGAGATGTTCTCCACCGCAGCGTTCTTCGCCACCCTCGGGTGGTGCCTGCTCGGCGCGCTCCTGTTCATGACCGTGATGTTCGGGATCTCGCTCGTCCTCAAGCGCAACAGCGTCGCCGACATCGGCTGGGGGCTGGCCTTCGTCACCGTCGCGGTGATCGCGACCGCGCTCGGCGACGGGCCGCTCTCGCGCCGGATCCTCGTGCTGGCGATGGTCGCGGTCTGGGGCGGCCGGCTCGCCGGCTTCATCGCCTGGCGCAACCGCGGCAAGGGCGAGGACCCGCGCTACGCCGAGATGCTGTCCAAGGGCGGCGGACACCCCATGGTCAAGGCGTACCTGAAGGTGTTCCTGCTGCAGTCCGCGATCGCGTGGTTCGTCGCGTTCCCGGTCGTCATCAGTTCCTTCGAGCGCCGCGGTCCCGGCCCGGTCGCCTGGGTCGGCGTCGTGATCTGGGCGGTCGGCGTGTTCTTCGAGGCGACCGGGGACCAGCAGCTGCTGAGGTTCAAGGCCGACCCGGCCCACAAGGGCAAGACGATGGACCAGGGGCTCTGGCGCTACACCCGTCACCCCAACTACTTCGGCGACGCCTGCGTCTGGACCGGCATCTTCCTGGTCGCGGCCGAGCACCTGCCCGGGGTCGCGACGATCCTGTCGCCGGTCGCCATGGTGCTGCTGCTGACCAAGGGCAGCGGCAAGCCGATCACCGAGCGCAAGATGGCCAAGGAGAAGCCGGACTTCGCGGCGTACGCGGCCCGCACCAGCGGCTTCTTCCCGCTGCCGCCCAAGCGGCACGTCACCGACGACGACCTCGAGAAGGTGAAGTCCGGGTGACCGACCCGGTCTACCGCGCGGTCGTGCAGACCCTGCTCGTGGTCTTCCGGCTGCTGCGGCTCGACGTGCGCGGCGTCGACGACGAGCGCATCCCCGCCGAGGGCGGCGCAGTGCTCGCCATCACGCACTTCGGTTACCTCGAGTTTGCGTTCGCGGGCAAGGTCGTGTGGACCAGGCGGCGCCGGTACGTCCGGTTCATGGCCACCGCGGTGGCCTTCCGCAGTCGCATCGCCGGGCCGCTGCTGCGCGGCATGCGGCACATCCCGGTCGACCGGCGGTCCGGGACGGGCGCGTACGAGGAGGCGGTCCGCCGGCTGCGCGCGGGCCAGCTCGTCGGCGTCTTCCCCGAGGCGCAGGTCAACCGCGCGTGGGTCGTCGGGGAGTGCAAGACCGGGGCGGTGCGGATGGCGGCCGAGGCGGGCGTGCCGCTCATCCCGGTGGCGGTGTGGGGCGGCCACCGGGTGATCACCCGCGGCCACAAGCCCACGCTCCGCGAGCGGACCGGCCACCCGGTCCGGGTGCATGTCGGCGAGCCGATGGTGGGCCTCGACGGCGATGCCGCGAAGCAGACCTGCGCGCTGCGGGTACGCCTGCAGGAGCTGGTCGACGCCGCGCAGAAGACCTACCCGGAGCAGCCGGCGGGCGACCCCTGGTGGCTGCCGCGCACACTCGGGGGCAGCGCCCCCACCCCAGACCAGGCCGCGGCACTCGACGCCGCGGACGAGGAACGTCGGTCGGCGAAGGCCGCCCGCGCAACGGAAGGACGTACGTCATGAAGGCCGGCGACACCGCCCCCGACTTCACCCTGCCCGACGAGAACGGCACGCCTCGGACGCTGTCGACGATGCTGGCCGACGGGCCCGTGGTGCTGTTCTTCTTCCCCTTCGCGATGACCTCCGGCTGCACCCGGGAGAGCTGCCACTTCCGCGACTTGAAGTCCGAGTACGAGCAGGCGGGCGCGCAGCGGGTCGGGATCTCGATGGACACGGTGGCCAAGCAGAAGGAGTTCTCCGACAAGCACGGGTTCGACTACCCGCTGCTGGCCGACACCGAGGGCGAGGTCGCGAAGGCGTACGGCGTGAAGCGAGGCCTGCTCAAGAAGCTGGCGCCGGTGAAGCGCTCGACCTTCGTCATCGGCAAGGACGGCAGGATCGTCGACGTGATCTCGAGCGAGACGAAGTTCGAGCTGCACGCCGACGACGCGCTGAAGTCGCTCGCCCGCGCCTGATCCGGTAAGCCTGTCAGCAGCTCACGCGGCCGGGGCCACGTGAGCTGCTGACGGGTGGCGCTACGACCGGCGCTTCTTCGGGGCGGTGCCGACGATGCCCGCGACGAACAGCTCGACGCCGAGGTCGAAGAACCGTTCGGTGTCGGCGCAGCGGACCATGTCGTCGACCGCGGCGAGCAGGTGGGGATAGCGGTCCGGTGGGAGCCCGCGCAGAAGCGATGCCTTCTGCTCCAGCTCGACCTCGCGCTCGTCGGCCTGGGTGCCGCTGTCGTCGACCTGGTCGCCGGTGACGAGCACGATCGCGGTGGCCAGCGCGTGCCAGCTGATCTGCGCGGCGTCCGCGGTGGAGAAGCCGGCCTCGGCGAGGCAGCCGAGCGCCATCTCGGTCAGCGCCAGGCCGCTCGGGTGCTGCAGCATGCGCCGGTCGACGAGGACCGCGACCTGCGGGTGCGGCCGGATCGCGGCGACCAACGCATCCATCGCGGCGCGCATCCGCTCCGGCCACGCGCCGTCGTCGGCGGGGATCTCCACGCCGTCGAGCAGCCGGTCGGCGCAGCCGTCGAGCAGCTCGTCCTTGGTACGGAAGTGCCAGTAGAGCGCCATCGGTGTCACGTCGAGCGCGGTGGCGAGCCGCCGGACGGTGACCGCCTCGAGACCCTCGGCCGCCGCGAGCTCCAGCGCGCGGTCGACCACGACGGCGCGGGAGAGCCGGTTCGCGCTCTTCGTCACGGTCTTGGTCGGACTCACAGTTGACAACTGTACACCGTAGAGGGTTTCCTATACGTCATACATGTACGTCGTACATGGACATCGTAGAGGAGCCGGATCATGACCACCCGCCGACGCAACCTGACGTTGCTGACGGTCGCGCTCGCGACCTTCATGACGTACCTGGACAACAACATCGTCAACGTCGCGATCCCCGACATCCGGGTCTCGCTGCACCTGGGCGCCGCCGGCCTGGAGTGGGTCGTGAGCGCGTACGTGCTGGTGTTCGCGGGCCTGCTGCTCGTCGGCGGCCGCATGGCCGACGCCTTCGGCCGGCGCCGGCTGCTCGTCCTCGGTCTGCTCGTCTTCACGTCGAGCTCGCTCGCGGCCGGCCTGGCGGGCTCGGCGACGGAGCTGATCGCGGCGCGCGCCGTGCAGGGCCTCGGCGCCGCGATGGTCACGCCGACGACGCTGGCGATCATCGCGGTCACCTATCCGGACACCAAGGAGAGGGCGCGCGCGGTCGCGATCTGGAGCGCCATCGGTGCACTCGCCCTCGCGGTCGGCCCGCTGCTCGGCGGGGTGCTCAGCCAGCACGCCTCGTGGAGCTGGATCTTCTTCGTCAACGTGCCGGTCGGCGCCGTCACGACCGCGCTGGCACGGACGGTGGTGACGGAGTCGACCGCAGAGGAGACCCGCTCGCTGGACCTGCCGGGCCTGTCGCTGTCGGCGGCCGGGCTGACCGCGCTCACCTGGGCCTTGATCGAGGGCGGCAGCCGTGGCTGGACCTCCGCGCCGATCCTGGTCGCGTTCGCCCTCGCGGTCGGCGGCCTGACCGCCTTCGCCGCCGTCGAGGCGCGCAGCGCCGAGCCGATGGTCGACGTGGCGCTGTTCCGTGACCGTGTCTTCAGCGGCGGCATCGTCGCGCTGATGCTCTGGGCGTTCGGCTTGTTCGGGATCTACTTCTTCACCTCGCTCTACCTGCAGGACGTGCTGCGCTTCTCGCCCACGGAGGCGGGCCTCGCGTTCGTCCCGCTCGCCGCGAGCCTCATCGTCGGCGCCGGTGTCTCGGAGTCACTGGCCACGCGGTACGGCGCGTACCGGGTGGTCGGGGGCGCGCTGCTCGCCATGGGCGCCGGCACCGCGAGCGTCGCGCTGCTCGGAGCGAACGCGCACCTGGCCGACCTGATGCCGAGCTTCGTGGTGATCGGCCTCGCCGCCGGCCTGACCACACCGCTCACCTCGTCGGTGCTCTCGGCCATGCCGGCGCAGCGGGCCGGCGTCGCGTCCGGTGTGTTCAACGCCTCGCGGGAGCTTGCGGGCCTGCTCGGCATCACCGTGATCGGCGCGATCATCGCGATCAGGGCACCGGGGTCGCAGGCCTTCTCACCAGGCGCATTCCTGTCCGGCTACCGACTCGGCCTGCTCGTGGCCGGCGCCCTCGTCGCGGCCGGTGGCGTGGCCGCGTACGTCTCGCTCCGCAGCCCGCGGGTCGAGGAGTCGCCAGAGTACGTGCTCGTCGGCTAGTGCTCTCCGGCGGAGCAGGCCGGGACCGCAGGGTCGACGTCCGGCGACGTCGTGTTCCCGACCGGCCCGCCGTTGGTCATCGTGTCGGACACGACCCACAGGTCGTGCCACCGCCCGTCCGCGACGAGGTAGAACGCGGTGACGCTGGCGATGCCGCTGCGGTTCGGCGCCGCGCAGGTCACGTCGACCTTGGTCGCGTACGGGACGCCGGCGGGTGCCGCGGCGCCGTAGGTGGTGCTGAAGACCGGCGAGCCGAGGTGGTTGTCGCCGTACTCGACGACGGCGTGGACGTGACCGTGGCCGGAGACCTCGCGGGCCGTGAGCAGGCTGATCGCGGCGGCGGGCACGACGACGACCGCCGTCGCGATGAGGACCCGTGGCCGCGGCCGTCGTGCCGGCTCGGGCTCGGTGGTCGCCGCCCGGCCGACCACGAGGTCGGTCAGCCGCCGCCCG
>CAJCIY010000068.1 GCA_903970495.1 Candidatus Melainabacteria bacterium
CGCCGTCTGCCTCGGCACCTTCATGCTGTTGCTCGACGTGACGATCGTGAACGTCGCGCTCCCGGACATCCAGACCTCGCTGCACGCGAGCTTCGCGGACCTGCAGTGGGTCGTCGACGCGTACGCCCTGACCCTCGCGGCGCTGCAGCTGACCGCCGGCGCCCTGGCCGACACGTACGGCCGCAAGAAGCTCTACGCCATCGGGCTGGTGGTCTTCACCTCGGCGTCGCTCGGCTGCGGGCTCGCGCCGACCACGCTGACGCTGCAGCTGTTCCGCGGCGTGCAGGGCGTCGGCGGGGCGATCATGTTCTCGGTGTCGCTGGCGCTGCTGGCCGACGCCTTCCGCGGCAAGGAGCGCGGGCTGGCGTTCAGCATCTGGGGTGCGATCACCGGGCTCGCGGTCGCGCTCGGCCCGCTGCTGGGCGGCATCCTGACCTCGGGGCTGTCCTGGCGCTGGATCTTCCTGGTCAACCTGCCCGTCGGCGTGGTCGCGCTCGTGATCAGCCTGACCCGCGTCATGGAGTCGAAGGCGCCGGTCGCCCGGCGCCCCGACTGGCTGGGATTCGCGCTGTTCACCGGGTCGCTCGCCAGCCTGGTCTACGCCCTCATCGAGTCGAACGAGCGCGGCTTCACCGACACCCGGGTGCTGGCCTGCTATGCCGCGGCGGTCGTGCTGATGGCCGGGTTCGTGGCAGCGGAGCGCTTCGGCAGCAAGCCGATGTTCGACCTGTCGCTGTTCCGGCTCCCGACCTTCTCCGGCGGCCTCGTCGCGGCGTTCGGGGTCAGCTCGACGATCTTCTCGATGTTCCTGTACCTGGTGCTCTACCTGCAGGACCTGCTCGGCTTCAGCCCGCTGCAGACCGGCGAGCGGGTGCTGGTCCTGTCCGGGGCGATCCTGGTCGTGTCGATCGTGTCGGGCCGGCTCTCCTCGCACGTCCCCGTACGCCTGCTCATCGGGCCGGGGCTGCTGCTGGTCGGCGCCGGGCTGTTCTCGATGCTGGGACTGCACGCCGGCACCAGCTGGACGCACCTCATCCCCGGCTTCCTGATCGCCGGGGCGGGCATCGGTCTGGTGAACCCGCCGCTGGCCTCGACGGCGGTCGGCGTCGTCGAGCCGCAGCAGGCCGGCATGGCCTCGGGCATCAACTCCACGTTCCGCCAGGTCGGGGTGGCCACCGGGATCGCGCTGCTCGGCTCGCTGTTCGCCTCCCGCTCCACCTCGGTCGTGCGCCAGCAGCTGGCGTCCGTGCCGGCGGTCCGGGGCCGGTCGGGCGAGATCGCCGGTGCGCTGCAGTCCGGGAAGATCGGCTCGGTCATCGGCTCGCTGCCGGCTTCGTCCCGCGGGGTCGTCGCGCACGTGACGCAGACCGCCTTCACCGACGGCCTCGACCGGATCCTGCTGGTCAGCGGCGCGATCGCGGTGGTCTGCAGCGTGATCTGCTTCTTCTCCATCCGTACCAAGGACTTCGTGCAGCAGGGCGCGCACTGATGTCCGGCGCCCGCACCGAGGCACGGTGGCCGCTGCCGGCCGGGCTCGTCGATGGCTGACGTCGAGCTGGTCGTCGGCGAGGCCCACCTCGCGGTCGACACCGCGGGCGGCGGGCTGCGGGCGCTGCGCGTCGGCGGCTGGGACGTGCTCGACGGCTACCCCGCCGGCACCGTCCCCCACGGCCGCCGCGGTCACGTCCTCGCGCCGTGGCCCAACCGCCTGGCCCAGGGCCGGTACGCCTGGGACGGCGTGGACTACCAGGTGCCGGTCACCGACACCGCGCACGACGCGGCGATCCACGGCTTCGTCGATCAGCTGGACTGGGTCCACACCGGCGGCTACCAGGACGAGAGCCGCGGCGAGATCGCGGTGGCGGTCGCGATGGCTGGGCGCCACGGCTACCCCTGGCCGCTGTCGGTCGACGTCCGCTACGTGCTGGCGCCGGCCTCGCTCGAGACGGTCGTGACGGTCACCAACCGAGGCTCCTCGGACGCACCGCTCGGCGTCGGGATGCACCCGTACCTGTCGGTCGGCACCGGCGCCGACGGCACGGCGGTCTCGCTGCCGGTGACCGAGCGGCTGCCGCTGGACGACAAGGGCGCGCCCGCCGGGCCGCTCGTCCCGTTCGACGGTGAGCTGGGGCCGATCGGAGACCGGGTCTACGACGTACCGCTCACCGGTCTGCGCCGCGAGGCCGACGGGTGGGCTGCGGCCGTCGTGACCGGCCCGGCCGGCCGGCTGACGCTCTCGGTCGACGCGGCCTGGCCGTGGCTGCAGCTGTTCACCGCCGACACGCTCCCCGGCGAGGAGAGCCGCCGGTCGGTCGCGCTCGAGCCGAACAGCTGCCCGCCGAACGCGTTCGCGACGGGGACCGATGTCGTACGCCTCGCGCCCGAGCAGACCTGGCGCGGCGCCTGGCGGCTGGCGTGGGAACCCGCTGGCGGCTGAGCCCTAGCCTTCTCGCATGGCCACGCTCGTCGCGCGGGGCATCCGTGCGTCGCATGCGGACCTCCCCGTCCTCCACGGCGTCGACCTCACCGTCGGCCCCGGCGAGGTCGTCGGCCTGGTCGGCCCCAACGGCGCCGGCAAGTCGACGCTGCTGCGGGTGCTCGACGGGTCGCTGGCGCCGGACGCCGGCACGGTCCATGCGACCGGCACCGTCGGCCACCTCGCGCAGGAGCCCGAGCGCACCGCCGAGACGCTGCTCGCGCAGCTGGCCCGCCGTACGGGGGTCGGCCCGGCGCTCTCGGCGATGGAGAGCGCCGCCGACGCGCTGGCCACCGGCGGCTCGGACGACGCGTAAGCGGAGGCGCTCGAGCACTGGCTCGCGCTCGGCGGCGCGGACTTCGACGCCCGGGCGGCCGAGGTGCTGGCCGACCTCGGGTTGCCGGACGCGCTGCTGGAGCTCGGCACCGACGCGCTCTCCGGCGGCCAGCTCGCCCGCGCCTCGCTCGCCGCGGTGCTGCTGACCCAGGTCGACGTGCTGCTGCTCGACGAGCCCACCAACGACCTCGACCTCGACGGCCTCGAGCGGCTCGAGTCCTTCCTGACCGGCCGGCGCGGCGGGGTCGTGGTCGTCAGCCACGACCGGGAGCTGCTGGCCCGCACGGTCACCTCGGTGCTCGACCTGGACCCGGCCAA